>JABLXR010000005.1 GCA_013178015.1 Anaerolineae bacterium | reverse complement strand
AGGCGGCCGCCGCCCACGAGCGAGGGCTCAGGCTCTACACCATGTCCAACACCGCCGGCCTCACCTGGGACTTCGGCGTGATACCGTATCAGCCTGCACCCTTCCAGTGGGACCGGCGCTGGCAGGCCCTGCTGAAGGCTCGGGAGGACTGGGGCCTCAGTGGCCTGATGGAGTCCCACCATTACGGCTGGTGGCCCTCGTTTGTCAGCGAGCTGGCCAAGAACGCTTTCTGGTCCGGCGGGGACTCCACCGAGGATCGGGCCCAGGCCATCGCCCGCCGGGACTTCGGGCCCCAGGCCGCCCCCCTGGTGGTGGAGGCCTGGAAGGACTGGAGCGACGCCTCCCGGGACTACGTGCCCACCAACGAGGATCAGTACGGCCCCTTCCGAGTGGGGCCCTCCTACCCCATGCTCTTCCGCTGGGTGGTCAACCTCCCCCAGGCCTGGTACGCCATGTTCGGCAACCGCATCATCATGCCCGACTATGGCCCTCGGGAGAGCGCCCGTCAGTCGCCCGGGCCGGCCCGCTTCCCGGTGGAGATCCGCAGCCTGGAGCGCATGCGGGAGCGCTGGGGGCAGGGGCTGGCGAAACTCGAACAGGCCCTAGAGGTGACCCCGGAGAAGAAGCGGCCCGCTCTGGAGGAGATGATCAATCTGGGCCGGTTCATTTCCCGCTGCCTGCAGACCACTATCCACCTCAAGCAGTGGTGGCTGCTCAAGCACGAGCTCAAAGGCGAGGCCGATCCTCAGCGGGCCAACGCTCTTCTGGACCAGATGGTGGAGCTGGCCGAGCGGGAGATCGCCAACGCCCAAGACACTATCCCCCTGGTAGAACGGGACTCGAGGCTGGGGTTCGAGCCCAGCATGGAGTACATGACCGACCGGCGTCACCTGGAATGGAAGATCGCCGTGGTGCGCCGGGTGATTGATCACGAGATACCCGAGTACCGCCAGGCTCTGAACCTGACGCGGTGATCCGACACGGGGCGCGGGGGGACCGGTTCCCCCGCGCCCCGGCCTGGCCCGGAAGCAGCCTCACACATCGCCGGAGGTAAGCGTGCCATACCTAGAGCAGAGCGAGAGCGATGCCCGTATCGCCAGGGTGCGCCAGCTCCTGGCAGCCAACGAGCTCGACCTGGCGCTCGTCTATTATGACGAGTTCAATATCGGCAACGGCTGGTACCTGACCGGCTGGTGCCCCCAATTCGAGAGCGGCGCCGTGCTGGTGCCTCTCAAGGGCCAGCCGATGCTGCTGGGCGGCCCGGAGAGCGAGCCTTTCGCCAAGCAGGAAAGCTGCATCACCGAAACCAGGAACTTCCCCGTCTTCATGGTACCCGACGAGGAGTACCCCAACGCCACCATCATTGACTTCCCCCAACTCTTCGACGAACTCAACCGCACTCTGGGCCAGGTCAGGCGCGTCGGCCTGGTGGGCGCCGACCGCATGCCTGCCGCCGGCTATCGCCAGATCGCCGAGGGGTTTCGCGGCGTCGAGCTGGTTGACATCACGGACGACTACGTCCGCTTGCGTTACGTGAAGTCACCGTGGGAGATCGAGCAGATCCGGGCTGCCTTCGAGTTGGCGGACCTGTGCTATGACGCCATGAAGGCAAAGATCGCCCCCGGGGTGAGCGAGATCCAGGTGGCGGCCGAGGGGGAGTATCAGGCGCGCAGCCGGGGCGCGAGCGGCTTCGGCTTCAGCGCCATCGTCGGCAGCGGCGCTCGTTCTAACGCTGTGGTGCCCACCGCCAGCTCCAAGGCCCTGGTGCCCGGCGAGCTGGTGATGATCGGCATCGCCCCTAAGGTGCGGGGCTACGCCGGCGTCGTCGGGGATGTCCTGCCCGTGACCGGTAACTATACGCCGCGCCAGCAGGAGTTGCTCAAGCACCTCACCCACGCCCTGATGCTCACGCGGGAGCAGCTCCGGCCCGGAGCCATCGGCCGCGAGATAGACGCCCCGGCTCGGGCCTATTTCGAGAAGACGGGGCTCATGCCCTACCTGGTGTGTCCTTTCGCCCATACCATCGGGCTGCACGAGGCAGAGGCGCCCTTCTTCGGCCCCAACAGCGACGACGTGCTTCGGCCCAACATGACCGTCTGCGTGGACGTCAGCTTCTTCGGCCACCCGGAGTTCCACGGCGCCCGCATAGAGACGGGGTACCTGATCACCGACTCGGGCTGCGAGCCGCTCAGCCCGAAGATGGATGGCCGCTTCACTCAGTAACGACACGGTAAGGAGTGCACTCACTATGGCCGGCATTCAGGCCGTACTGGGCTTCGACATGGAGACCGACGTCGGTAGCTTCACCCCCTTCTACGAGGGGCTGGCCCGCGGCACGCCCATCATCCTAGAAGTGCTCGCCCGTCACGGCATAAGCGCCACTTTCTTCTTCACCGGTGATGCGGCCCGGCAGCACCCGGAGGTGGCAATACGGGTGAAAGACGCAGGCCACGAGATCGGCGCCCACAGCCTCTACCACGAGACGGTTGGCGATCCTCTCTTCGACATCCCGGGCCTCTACCCCCTGCTGCCCGAGGAGGTGCCCAACCGGCTGCGTCGCGCCACCGAGTGGGTGCAGGAGGCGACAGGCGTGAGGCCGGTGTCGTTCCGTGCCCCCCGCCTCTTCGGCTCCACTGCCGTTGTCAATGCCCTCGAGGACCTGGGCTACGTCGCCGACGCCACCTACCCCATGTACTTCTACCGCGAGCGGCTGCGCCCTTACCACCCCAATCGGACGGACTGGACCCAAGTGGGCGACATGCGCATCGCCGAACTGCCGAACTTCGCCGATCTGTCCATGGAGTCCCACGACCAGTACGGTCGGGACATGGACCAGTGGCCTCTCTTCCGCACCGAGAGCGCCGAGGCTGTCCTCAGGCACATTGACGGCTACATCGCCTACTGCCGCCAGCGCGACGTGGAGCCGTTCCTGTGCTTCTACCTGCACCCGTGGGAGTTCCACCCCATGCCCGAGGGGCCGATCCACTTCGGGGAGGCCAGCGTCATCCCGGACCCGTTCATCGTCAAGAACTGCGGCCCCTACGCCGTCGAGCAGCTCGATGCCCTCGTGAGCGCGTTGCTCGCCCGCGGCACCGAGTTCATGCAGGCGCGCCAGGCCGCGGCTCTGGCGTGAGCGGGGGCGGGATGAACGCGCAGGGCGCCCGAAGATGGGACAGCGCAAGGTGCTGCCGGGAGGGCGGATAGTGGGTGCAGCGGAGGCCAGCCTGCCTTCTCAGAGGCAGCGCTTGCTCGACCTGTTCGCCGGAAGGCGGCCAGAGCGGATACCGTGGGTGGCCGACCTCACCTACTGGCAGTCGGGGCGGTCGGCGCTGGGCACGCTGCCGCCCCGCTATCGAGGCGAGGCCGGGCTGCAGCGGCTGCACGAGGATACCGGGGCCGGCCGCACCTTCTACGTGAGGCCGGTGGTGCGGGTATACCGCGATCCCGACCTCTTCCACTACGAGGAGCAGGCCGAGGGCGACCTGGTGCGCCGGGTGTGGCACACGCCGGCCGGCACCCTGAGGGCCGTGTACCGCGGCATCGAGGGCGGCTCGCTGGCGCCAGTGGAGTGGCCGGTGAAGACCGTTCGGGATCTGGAGGCGGTCTGCGCCTGGGCCGAGGGGGCTCGCTACCAGGCCAGCTACGAGGGATTCCATCAGAGCGAGAGGGAGTGGGGTGATATGGGGTACCCTTTCATCGGCACGGCGCGGACGCCGTTGGCTGCCCTGGTGGCCGAGTGGGCCGGAGTGGAGGGGTTCACCTATCTGGTGGCGGACGAGCCCCTCGAGGTGGAGCGATCCATCACGCGGCTGCGGCAGGCCCAAGACAGCTACTACGAGCTGCTCGCCCACTCGCCGGGCGCCGTGATCGAGATCGGGGACAACTTGTCGGCCACGGTACAGGCTTCCTTCTTCCGTCGCTACAGCTTGGAGTATTATCAGGAAAGGGCGGCTCAGCTCCACGCGGCAGGCAAGAAGGTGGGAGTACACATTGACGGCACTCTCCGGGGCCTGCTGCACCAGCTGCCCCAGGCGGGACTGGACTTCGTGGAGGCGGTCACTCCGGCACCGGTAGGGGACATGGGCTTCGAGGAGATTCGCTCGGCGGTGGGGCCGGAGTGCATCGTCATCGGGGGCATGCCGGGGGCCATGTTCGCTCCCCACTGCCGCTGGCCCGAGATCCAGGAGCACGTCCGCCGGGCGATGACGGTGCTGGGGCGGGAGGGGCGATTCGCCCTCGGAGTGGCCGATCAGGTGCCCCCGGACGGTGAACTAGAGACCGTTCGGCGGATATCGCGCGAGGTAGATTGCTTCTCCCCGTAGCCGGCAGGGCAGGCTCGGGGCAGGCAAAGGAGGTAACATGGCAAATGACTTCGCAGTACAGCTAGAGCCCAGGTTCTTCGGAGAGAGTGAGAGAGCGCTGCTGCAGAGCGATGACCTGACCGCTTCCATCTGGCGGTACGATAGCGGGGTGGAGGGGCTACGGCTGAGAAACGACCTGGGCGAGGTGGTGCTCCTGCCCTTCCAGGGCCAGCAGGTATGGTCCGCTAACTTCGCTGGGCGCGAGCTCACCATGCGCTCCATGTTCAGCGATCCACGGGCTACGCGGGACTATCTGTCCAACTACGGCGGATTCCTCCTCCACTGTGGGGTCACCGCCATGGGAGTCCCCAGTGAGAAGGACACGCATCCTCTGCACGGGGAACTGCCCAACGCGCCCTATCAGAAGGCCTGGCTAGTAGCGGGCGAGGATGAGCACGGGCGCTACCTGGGCCTGAGCGGCGAGTACCAGCACACGGTAGCCTTCAACCACAACTACGTGGCGGTGCCACTGCTGAAGCTCTACTCCGGTTCCACCCTCTTGCGTTCGGAGTTCTCGGTGACCAACCTGAAGAACACCGACATGGAGCTCATGTATCTGGCGCACATCAACTTCCGCCCCGTGGACTATGGGCGGCTGGTGTACACGGCCCCCTGCACGCCCGAACATGCCCGGGTCCGCCGGAGCATCCCGTCGCACGTGCAGGTCCCGCCGGGATATCGGGAGTTCCTGGATCGGCTGCAGGCCGACCCGACCCTGCACAACGTCCTCTCGCCCGATCTCCCGTACGACCCGGAGGCGGTGCTCACCCTCGATTACCTGGCCGACGAGGAGGGGTGGGCGCACACCATGCAGGTGCATCCCGATGGCTATGCCGACTACGTGGCTCACCGCCCGGAGCAGCTGGACAAGGGGATTCGCTGGATCTGCCGCACCCCAGACCAGGACGCCCTGGGGATCGTGCTGCCTGCCACTGCCGAGCCGGAGGGCTATGCGGCCGAGAAGGCCAAGGGCAACATCAAGGTCCTGGGCCCGGGAGGGACGTGGAGCTGCCACATGGTGATGGGCGCCCTGACGGCGGCTCAGGCTGCCGATATGGAGGCCCGAATCGCCCGAGTGCTAGGGGGTCGGCCGGGCGGATGAGGCCAGACGACAAGCGTGGCGGCCAGGGCGGCAGTGCCTCGGCCGGCAGACTATGCTTGTAGCTCGGATGGGGACCTACGCCCTCCTGGCGATCAAGCTGGCGTGGAGCCGCTTGCGGGCCCGGCCCGGATTCGCCGCCCTGTCGCTCCTGGGGGTGAGCATTACCCTTGGCCTGATCGTCTCCATCCCCGTCTTCGCCGAGTTGGCCGCCCGCCAGGTGCTGCTGGAGGAGCTGGAGGGCGCCGCCGGGAGCACCGGACGGGCTCTCTTCAGCCTGCGCTACTACTCCCTCCCCACGGCCGACTGGCCCATGAGCGCCGTCCAGGCGGACCAGCTAGAGGCCTGGCTGAGACAGCTAACCGAACGGGAGATCGGACTACCTGTCGCCCACCGTTACCACCAGGTAGACAGCCCGGCCGTGCGCTTCGTTCCCCGGGGAAGCGAGTCGGAGCCAGCCGGGTATGGCACCCCCTTCAACGTTGCCTTCGTGCCCGGCGCCGAGGATCACCTCGAAGTGACGCAGGGAGAGCCCTTCCAGGTCTCCCCGGATGATTCTCACCTGGCTGTATGGGTGCAGGAGCGCCTGGCGGCGCAGCTGGGCCTGAACGTGGGGGACACGCACCACCTGTCGTACTCGGCATCCGGGCTGAGAAGCATGATCCCCATCCGCATCGCCGGAGTCTGGCGGCCAAAGGAGAGCTCGAGCGGTTTCTGGTACTCCGATCCAGAGCAGTCGCTGCGCTTCCACTTCCTCACCACGCAGCTGGCATACCGCCGGTTCGTGGAGCCGGCGGTGGAGGAGGGAATCGGGTTCGCTTTCTGGTACTACGTCCTCGACGACAACCGGATCGAGCTGGATCGAGTGGATGGCTACGCCCGGGGCCTGGAGCGGGTTCGCCTGGTGGCAGGCGCCCGGCTACCTCGTCCCGGGCTGGACCTGTCGCCGCTGGAGCCGCTTCAGACGGCCCACCGGCGCAAGACTATGCTGGTCACCATGCTCTACGGCTTGAGCTTGCCCGTGATCACTCTTCTCTACCTCTCGCTGGCGCTCATCTCGGTGGCAGGCGCCCGTCAGCAGTTGGCGGAGACGGCAGTGCTGGCCAGCCGGGGGGCCAGTCGCCTGCACCTGCTCAGCATCGCTCTGGCAGAAGGGGCGGTGCTGGCCGGGGTCGGCCTGCCTCTGGGCCTGGGGACCGGCTACTTCCTCTCTCGCCTGGCGGGTCAGTGTCGCGGCTTCCTCGCTTTCAGCCACCGAGCCCTACCCGAAGGCGGGTTGCGAGGACTGGACCGGGGCGTACTGGCGGCGGCGGTTGGCCTCATCATCGTCGCTCATGTGGCCTCGGCCTGGGCAGCGGGCACCATAGGCGTCGCCGAGCACGGTCGCCGCCGCTCCCGCCCACCCGCATCGCCGCGCTGGCTGCGGGCTGGGCTCCTGGCGCTCCTGATCCCGGCAGCCGCCTATGCCTGGTGGGAACTCGACCAGCGGGGCACCCTGGGCATGCTGTCGTGGGACGCCTCCGGCAGCCCCCTTCACGAGCCGCTGGTGTTCCTGGCGCCCACTCTGTTCTTCCTCGCTGGCGCGGTGCTTCTGGCCGGAGTCTTCCCTCTGCTGGCCCGTCTCGGCGACGCCGTCGTGGCCCGATTTCTGTCCTTGCCGGGTTACGTGGGGTTGCGCAGCCTCGGGCGCGAGGGCGGCCACTATGCCGGCTCGCTGCTCCTGGTGGTTCTGTGCCTGGCGGTGGGCTCTTTCCAGGCTTCCCTAGCTGCCAGCGCCGACCTCTGGTTCGTCGAGCGCCTGGAGTACCGCTCCGGCTCTGACCTCACCTTTCTCCCTCTGGCCAGAGAGGACGGCCAGCCAGTCACCCTTCCTCTGAGCGCGTATCTGGAGATACCCGGCGTAGAGGATGGCACCCGGGTGGGCGAGTTCCGGGCCGAGTACTCGGCGCCGGGCGTGCCTGGTCGGATAGCCCTCCAGATGCTGGCCGTAGAAAGATTGGGCTTCCAGCGGGTCGTCCACTGGCGTCCGGACTACGCCCCCGAGTCGCTGGGGGCTCTCATGAACCAGTTGGCCCTGCACTCGGATGGCATCCTGGTGCCTAGTAGCTTCCTGGCCCAGACCGGCCTCTCGCTGGGGGATACCACCCGGCTAGAGACAAGCTTCGGGTACCTGCGCCGACAGCTGGAGTTCACCATCGTGGGCGTCTTCGACCACTTCCCCACTATGCTGCCCGGCTGGCCGCCGGTGGTAGTGACCAACCTCGAGTACCTGGAGCGGACGGTGGGGGGCGAGCTCATCTGGCACGCATGGCTCACCCTGGCTCCGGGCATGGACGCCGACCGCCTGCGGCCGGCGCTGGTGGAGCGAGGTGTGGTCCCCGGGAGTGTTCGCGATCTGGGAGGCATGCTGGCGCGGAGCCAAGGTTCCCTGGAACGGGCGGCGGTGTACGGAGTGCTGTCGCTGGGGTTCATGGCCGCCGGGGCCCTGGCCATCGCGGGGCTGCTCCTCCACGTGTGGGAGTCGCTTGCGACCCGGGTGCAGCGCTTCGCCATGATGCGGGCCATTGGCTTCAGTGCCGGCCAACTGGTAGCCACCTCGGCTGTCGAGTTCCTGGCCGTGGTCGTCTACGGCACAGCGGGTGGGGCCACGTTGGGGGTGGCTGCCTCTCTCGTGTTCGTGCCCTACTTCCAGCTCACGGAAGACGCGTCGGCGCCGGTGCCACCCTTTGTGCCCCGTGTCGCCTGGCTGGATATCGGCGCAGTGGGAGCAGCCTCCGCCCTGGTGCTCGGCGCCGCTGTGGCTGCGCTGATGTACCTGAACTTCCGCCAGCAGGTGTCCCAGACCCTGCGCCTGGGCGACCAAGGTTGAGCGGCGTGAGGCCCAGCTACGGGGCCGGCCGCGACATTCCCTGGGCTTGCGGGAGAGACGCATGGCACGCTGCCGGAAGCGTCTGCCCAACAGGCTTACCGGGTGCAGCCGAGAGCCGGCCTGCTGTCCCTCTGGTGGGCGGCCGGCGATGACGACGAGCAGCGCGCGCGATGGGGGCCCCGCCTTGTCCGGAACCCTCCCAGCAGGCATGATAGCGCTGCCTGGCCCATCACCGGCGGAGAGGTAGACCGTACGTGGATGCCATCCGGTGGGTAGAGTCCCGGTTCGCCTCTGGAGCTGCAGGCGCCGCTGGACCATGGTCCTCCTCTGACGGCGGTCAAGGGCTAGGCCACCTACTGCCCAATGCAAGAAGGAGAGACGAGCATGGCCCCGCTGGGCAAGTTGGTTCGGATGGGAAGGCTGCTCAACCAAGACTCCGGGCGCGTGTTCACCGTAGCGCTGGACCACGCGCCTAGCTATGGGGTCCTGCCCGGGCTGGAGGACATCCGGGCGGCCATAGCGCAGGTGGCGGGGGGAGGGCCGGACGCTCTACTGCTGATGAAGGGCACGGCCGAGCGCTGCTTCGAGCCCTATGCCGGGCGCATCGCTCTCATCCTTAAGTCCTCCACCCTGTCCCCCTACCATCCCGAACGGGACGTGTGGGTGAGCCACATGGAGGACGCCCTCCGGCTGGGAGCCGACGCCATCGCCATGGCCCTGACGGTGGGCAGCCCGGAGCAGCCCCAGCTGCTGGAAGGCCTGGCGGCGCTGGTGCGCGAGGCCGAGGCGGTGGGGATGCCGGTGGTAGTGCACGCCTACCCCAACGGCAGCCTGGTCCCGCCCGAGGAGCGCTACACCGCCGCCCGGGTGGCGTACGCCTCTCGGCTGGCCATGGAGCTGGGAGTGGACGTGATCAAGACTTTCTACACCGGGTCGGCGGAGAGCTTCGCCCAGGTGGTAGAGGCAGCCGCCCCGGCGCTGGTGGTGGCCGCCGGCGGCGCCCGGTGCGACACTCCTCTGGAGGCCCTCACCATGGCCTACAACGTGGTCGCGGCCGGCGGGGCCGGCGTGACCTTCGGCCGCAACGTGTGGCAGTCCCAGAACCCACGGCGGATGGTGCAGGCGCTGGCAGAGGTGGTGCATCGGGGAGCGACGCCGGAGCAGGCGGAGAGGATGATGCGTGACGCGTGACAAGTGACCCGTGAACCTCCAGGCGCCGCTGGGCGCCTGTCACTCCTCACGTCTCACGTTTCAGGAGGCCCCATATGCCTAGAGCCAAGAAGATCCTCAACGATCCCTCCCGCGCGGTGCCGGAGCTTCTGGAGGGGCTGGTCGCCGCCTATGGCGGCTCAATGCGCCTGCTCGAGCCCACCGGCGCCCTGGCCAAAGCCCACATTCCCGAGGGCAAGGTGGCCCTCCTCATCGGCGGCGGCAGCGGCCATGAGCCCCTCTTCCCCGCCTTCATCGGCGACAACCTGGCCGACGGAGCCGCCTGCGGGCACGTCTTCGCCGCTCCCACCCCGGACGTCATCCTGGCCGCCACCCGCGCCGTCCACCGGGGCGCCGGCGTCCTCTACCTCTACGGCAACTACGCTGGCGACAACATGAACTTCGACATCGCCGCCGAGCTGGCGATGGAGGAGGGCATCCGGGTGGAGACGGTGCGCGTATGGGACGACGTCGCCGCCGCTCCACCGGAACGCCTGGAGGATCGCCGCGGGATCGCGGGCGATCTGTTCGTCATCAAGGTGGCCGGAGCCGCCGCTGCCGCCCTCGGCGAGCTGGGCGAGGTAGCACGGGTGACGGCCAAGGCCCGCGACCACACTCGCTCCATGGGGGTGGCCGTGGCCGCCGGGTCCATCCCCGAGACCGGCGAGCCCACTTTCGAGCTGGGCGAGGACGAGATCGAGATCGGCATGGGCCTCCACGGCGAGCCCGGGGTGGCCCGCGGCCCGATGATGCTCGCCGATGCGCTGGTGGACCAGATGCTGGAGAGGATCCTGGCGGACCCGCCCGCCGGGCGGCTCGAGAGCCGGCTGTTTCGCCCCGGCGACGAAGTGTGCCTGTTGGTGAACGACCTGGGCTCCACTACCTGGATGGAGCTCCTGGTGGCCTGCAGGAGGGCCCACCAGGTCCTGGCGCGCGAGGGCCTGCAGGCGCACGACACCGTGGTGGGCAGCTTCTGCACCTGCCAGGAAATGGCCGGGTTCTCCCTCACCCTGCTGCGGCTGGATGAGGAACTCAAAGCCTACTACGATGCGCCTTGCTCTTCGTTGGGCCTTAGCAGGAGATGAGCCCGGTGACAGGGCTGACCGCAGCCCAGACAAGAGACATGCTCCTGCACGTAGCCGCCCGGATGCAGGAGACCGCCGACCTTCTCACCCAGGCGGACCGGGCCGTGGGCGACGGCGATCACGGCGTGGGCATGGCCCGGGGCTTCGCTGCGGTGGCGGCCAGACTGCGGAGTGCCGAGATCGACCTCCCCGGCGATGCCCTTCAGGCCGCGGGAACGGCCCTGCTCACCTCGGTGGGCGGGGCCGCCGGGGCCATCTTCGGCACTCTATTCCGCGCAGGAGCGGCGGCCCTGAGGGGGAGAGAGACACTGGACGCTGCCGGGCTGGCCGACTTCCTGGAAGAGGCCTTGACGGCGGTACAGAGGCGGGGGAAGGCGGCGCCGGGCGACAAGACGGTCGTGGACGCCCTGGCACCCGCGGCCGAAGCGGCCCGGTCGAACCGGGAGGCGCCCCTGCCGGAGGCTTTGCGCGCGGCTGGCGAAGCCGCCTGGTCGGGGGTGGAGGCGACCAAGAGCATGGTGGCTAGAATCGGCAAGGCCAAGACGTTGGGCGAGCGCTCCCTCGGCCACCCCGATCCGGGGGCGCTGTCGCTGTGCCTGATTCTCCGCTACATGCTAGAGTACCTGACGGGCCTGGGCCAGACTTAGCGGGGCGGCACCCGTGGCCATTGGGGAGGGGGAGAGGGGGAGACGCGGAGAGGGGGAGATACCGAGACGCTACGACCAGGGGGCAGTCTCCCTCTCTCCGCGTCTCACCATCTCCCCCTCTCCCCCTCTCCGTGTCTCCGTGTCTCCCCCTCTCCGCGTCTGCGTCCCAGCGGTCGGACTCCCTGAAGATAGGAGAAGCACATGGCGGACATGACGTCTCGAGAGAGAGTGGCGGCCGCGCTGCGGCGGGAACAGCCCGACAGAGTGCCGCATTGTGAGTTGGGTGTGGACCGCGCCCTAGCGCAGCAACTCCTGCAGTGGGGTGGACCCCTCAGCCAGCGCGATGACCTGGAGCAGAACCCCTACACGCTGGAGGAGGAGAAGGCCATCGCCTCCTTCCTCAAGCTGGATAACATCCACTATGTGCTCCGGGCTCCGGTGTACGCCCGCAAGCTTCCCGGACAGGACGGGCGCCTGTTCTATGGGGAGGGCATGATCCGCGCTCGGGCCGACATGGACATGATCCAACTGCCCGACCCCACCGACGAGCGGCTCTACGAGGGAGCCAAGCGGTTCGTGGACGGCAAGGAGGACTACTCCTGCTGGTTCGTCACCCGAGTGGGCATCTTCCCTACCATGCTGGGTATGGGCACCGAGACCTTCAGCGTCTCCCTTTACGAGGACCTGGGGTTCGTGGAGGCGGTGCTGGATCGGTACGTGGACTGGGCCGAAGCCGTAGCCGAGAGAGTGTGCAGCCTGGGGTTCGACGTCTTCGTGTCCACGGATGACATGGCCTTCAAGAGCGGCCCCTTCTTCTCCCCTCAGGTGTTCCACGACCTAGTCCTGCCCCGGTTTCGCCGTGTAGGACGAAGGGTCAGTCTGCCCTGGGTGATCCATAGCGACGGGAACCTGATGCCTTTCATGGAGGGCCTACTCAGCCTGGGCATCGCCGGGCTGCACCCCAACGAGAAGGGAGCCATGGACATCGTGGAGGGGAAGCGGCGGTACGGGGATCGCATCTGCGTGCTGGGCAACCTGGACCTGAACATCCTCGGCCTGGGCACTCCTCAGGAGGTGGAGGACGAGGTCCGCTGGCTGATGCGCAACGTCGGCCCGGGAGGCGGCTACATCATCACCAGCGGCAACAGCCTGGCAGGGTATCTCGACCCGACGAACGTGGTGGCATTCACCGAGGCGGTGGAGAAGTACGGCGGGTATCCGATTCGGGCGTGAAGGGTCTCACCGCAAAGAACGCAGAGACCGCGGAGAAAGCGCTCAGAAGGGAGGGGACAGGGAAAGACGGTCGGCGGGAATGTGGCTAGCCTGAGAACCTGATGGCCTTCGCCCAGCCTCTTCATCTTCTCTCTGCGGTCTCAGCGGTCTCTGCAGTGAATCCCTCTCCGGTTGACTCCCCGCCGCCAACCGCCACAATGGGGGTCACTACCGCTCAGGAGGCCATATGAACGCGCCCCTTCGACCGGTACCCCTTCACAGCGTCGCCCTGTCCGATACCTTCTGGGCCCCGCGGCAGGAGATCACCCGCCGCGTCACCCTGCCCGTAGAACTGCGGCACTGCCGCGCTACCGGCCGCATAGATGCCTTCCGCCTGGAGTGGCGCCCCGGCCAGCCCAATCCGCCCCACATGTTCTGGGACTCGGATGTGGCCAAGTGGGTGGAAGCCGCCGCCTACAGCCTGGCCACCCACCCCGACCCGGAGCTGGAGCGGGCCCTGGATGAGGTGGTGGAGCTCATCGTCTCCGCCCAGCAGCCCGACGGCTACCTTAACGTCCACTTCACCGTCGTGGAGCCGGACAAGCGCTGGACCAACCTGCGCGACTGGCACGAGCTCTACTGCGCTGGCCACCTCATGGAAGCGGCCGTGGCCCACAAGCAGGCCACCGGCAAGGACACCCTCCTCGAGGCCCTCTGTCGCTATGCCGACCACATCGCCTCCCGGTTCGGCCCCGAGGAGGGGCAGCGCCGAGGGTACCCGGGCCACGAGGAGATCGAGCTGGCCCTGGTGAAGCTCTACCGGCAAACAGGCGAGCTTCGCTACCTGAACCTGGCCCGTTTCTTCGTGGACGAGCGCGGGCGTCAGCCCCACTATTACGAGCTGGAGGCCCAGGCCCGCGGCGATGACCCCGCCACCTGGCAGGGGCGCGACTACCGCTACAATCAGGCCCACCTGCCGGTGCGGGAACAGGAGACGGCCGAGGGCCATGCCGTGCGGGCCATGTACCTCTACAGCGGCATGACCGACGTAGCCGCCGAGACGGGCGACCGGTCCCTGCTGGAGGCGGTGCAGCGGCTGTGGGCCAATGTCACCCAGCGACGCATGTACCTCACCGGCGGCGTCGGGTCGGCCCGCGAAGGCGAGCGCTTCACTTGGGACTATCATCTGCCCAACTACTCCGCCTACACCGAGACCTGCGCCGCCATCGGCCTGGTGTTCTGGGCCCACCGCCTGCTGCAGGTGGAGCCCAAGGGCGAGTATGCCGACGCCATGGAGCGGGCCCTGTACAACGGCGTCCTCAGCGGCATCTCCCTGTCCGGGGATCGTTTCTTCTACGTGAACCCCCTGGCGCTGGACTACCAGGCCTACCGGCACGAGGTAGAACTGTTCGGGCGGTCGGTCGTAGCGCCGGAGCGACAGGAGTGGTTCCCCTGTGCCTGTTGTCCGCCCAACATCGCCCGGATGCTCACCTCCCTGGGCCAGTACCTCTACTCCCTGGGCGAGGACGCTCTCTACGTCCACCTCTACGTCGGGGGCCGGGCCGCGGTCAGTCTGGCCGGGAACCAGGTGGCGCTCACTCAGGAGACGGGCTATCCCTGGCGGGAGCAAGTCCGCCTGACGGTGGAGCCTGAACGCGAGACCGAATTCACCCTGGCCCTGCGCCTGCCCGGCTGGTGCCGGGAGCCCGAACTGACGGTGAACGGCGAGGCCATCCCGGTGCACGAGGTGACGCAAGACGGCTACGCCTACCTGCGCCGGAAGTGGAAGGCCGGCGACGTAGTCGAGTTGATGCTGCCCATGCCGGTGGAGCGGGTGTACGCCCATCCCGAGGTGCGGGACGATGCCGGACGGGTAGCCCTGCAGCGGGGCCCCCTGGTCTACTGCCTGGAGCAGGTCGACAACGGCCCCAACCTGGAGGACATCCGCCTGCCGCGGAGTTCGGAGCTCCGCGCGCATTGGGAGCCAGACCTCCTGGGCGGGGTCATGATCGTCCGGGGCGAGGGCACGCGCCGGGGCCGTTCCGGATGGGACGGCCGGCTGTACCGGTCGGCGCCACCGGCCGAGGTGCCGGTGGAGGTGGTGGCTGTGCCCTACTACGCCTGGGCCAACCGCGAGCCGGGGGACATGCTGGTGTGGATGCGGGAATGAGGGCTGCTTGCCCCGGCACACCCTCACAGAGGAGCAGGCGACCTCAGCCGTTCTCGCGAGGGGCCGAGGCAAGCCCGACACTGATCTGCCAGTGGTTCTTGCGTAGCTCCTACGGCACCAGTCCGTCTGCCTACCTCACGCCGATCTGGCGCAACTCCTCCCCCGAGAACGGCTTCCCGTGCCCTGGATAGACGACCCGCACCGGCAGCCTCTTGAGCCTTTCCACGCTGGCTCGAGCGGCCTCCCGATCGTCCATGATGCTCCAGAGCTCCGGCCTGCGCGTGTTGCCGATCAGGTCCCCGCAGAACAGGTCGCCCTCTCCCGTCAGGATCACCAGCGAGCCCCGCGAGTGACCGGTGACGTTGATAACGCGGGCGTCCAGTCCGTACTCGGACAGGTCTGCCCCGTCTTCTAGGTAGACGTCCGGGGTGAACCGGTCCTCCGGCGCAAGGCGGGAGAAGAGGCCCATCAAGGCCTTTACCATGGCGTTGGGCTGCTTGCGGTTGTGGAACATATCCCCGCGTTCGACGAAGCCGAGGTCGCCCTGGTGCATGGCCACCTTCGTCTGGAACCGGTCCCGGAGGTAGGCGGCGTTGCCCGAGTGGTCGAAGTCGCCGTGGGTGAGGATGATGAGGTTGAGGTCCCTCGGATGGCAGCCGGCTCGCTCCAACTCCCTCTCCAGAAAGGCGCGCCGGTTGGAGACCCCTGTGTCTACCAGGACGAAGCCCTCGCCAGCGCTGACGAGGTAGCAGTTCACCGAGAAGTTGAGGATGAATGAAACGGTGATGGTTCGTACGTCCACGCCTGCGCTCCCTGGTCCCGATTGGCCCCATTCTAGACCAAGTTCAAGGTGGGACCTACTTGAGTCCCTTGGCGAAGCGCGCCATTCGCATCTCGGATCTGGCTCGGCAGGCCCACAAGGGCTGACGAGCGCTCCCGGCCATGTCCTCTCCCATACGAGCGGCGCCGGTGGTATGATGCAGACACAGCCGCACAGGCCGGAGGGACCAAACGATGCCGTCAGTGAGATCCCCTCGTAGCGTCAACCCCGCCCCCGCGGAAGACCTGTCGGTGCTGTCCTCATGGCTCATGTACTCGGGCCAGGCCAGCCCTCTCTATCGGCACCTGGCCGGCCAGGCGTTCGACTTTCTCCGCCGGCGCAAGGAGACAGTCGCCTGTCTGGACACGGCGGAGAAGTGGGCCAAGTACCGACAGAGCGTGAGGGACCGGCTGCAGGAAGTGGTCGGCCCCTTCCCCGAGCGAACGCCCCTCAACGCCCGCACGGTGGGCACCCTGGTCAAGCTAGGGTACCGCATGGAGAAGGTGGTCCTGGAAGTGCGGCCGGAGTTCTACCTCACCGGCTGCCTGTTTGTCCCCGAAAGCCTGAAGGGGCGGGCACCGGCCATCCTCAACCCTATCGGCCACACCGACATCGCCTTCCGCGCCTGGTACTACCAGCAGCTCATCCTCAACCTGGTGCAGAAGGGCTTCGTCGTCTTCACCTTCGACCCGCCCGGGCAGGGCGAGCGCCTGCAGTACTACGATCCCGCCATCGGCCGTTCGCGCATAGGTGGCTCCACCACCGAGCACTCCTACGTCGGCCACCAGTGCTTCCTGGCCGGTTCCTGCCTGGCCCGCTACTGGATCTGGGACGGCATGCGGGCCCTCGACTACCTCGCCTCTCGCGACGAGGTGGACCCGCAGCGCCTCGGCGTCACCGGCCTGTCCGGTGGGGGCACGGCCACGGCGTACCTGAGTGCCTTCGACGACCGGGTGGCGGCGTCGTCCCCCGCCTGCTACATCACCGGCTTCCGCCGCCTGCTGGAGTCCATCGGTCCCCAGGACGCGGAGCAGAACTTCCCCCGCGGCATCGCCCAGGGCCTGGACCACGCCGACCTGCTCATCGCGCGCGCTCCCAAGCCCACCCTGGTCGTGGCCACCACCCGCGACTTCTTCAGCATCCAGGGGGTGCGGGAGACGGTGGCCGAGGTGCGCCGCGCCTTCGCCGCCCTGGGCCGCGAGGACGATCTCCTGCTGGCCGAGGACGACGACATCCACGGCTACACTCCCACCATCCGCGAGGCCACCTACGACTTCTTCCAGCGCTACCTAGACCTGCCCGGCGACCCAGCGGAGGAGGAGGTGGAGTACCTTACCGCCGAGGAGCTGCAGATCACCGCCACGGGTCAGGCACTCACCTCCCTGGGCGGAGAGACGGTCTGCAGCCTGAACGCCAAGGAAGCCGAGACAGCGGCGGCCGTTCGGACGGGAGACGCGGTGACGGCCGCCCGGCGGCTGTCCGGCTACGTCGAGCCGGAACCTCAGCCCGACGCCGTCTTCACTGGGCGCTACCGGCGCCAGGGGTACAGCATCGAGCGCTACCTGATCCGGGGCGAAGGCGACTACCGCCTACCGGTGCTGCTGCTCGTGCCCGATGGGGATGGTCCCTTCCCCGGCCTGTTGTACCTCAACCCGGCGGGCAAGGAGGCTGATGCCGCCCCGGGAGAGGAGATGGAGCGGCTGGTGGCCGAGGGCTACGCGGTCCTGGCGCCAGATCTCCTCGGCTACGGCGAGCTGGCCGGCCCCGAGGGGCGCCTCACCTACCAGGAGGCCTTCGCCGCCGCACTCATAGGCCGGAGCGTGGTGGGCATCCAGGCGGGCGACCTCGTCCGCTGCTGCCGATTCTTGTCCGCCAAACCCCAGGTCAGCGGCCCAGGGGTGAGCGGCCTGGCCCGGGGCACCCTCTGCCCGGCCCTGCTGCATGCCGCCGCCTTTGACGACGGCATAGCTGCAGTCACCCTGGTGGAGCCGTTGGCCTCCTACTGCTCGGTGGTAGCCAGCCGCTTCTACGCCGCCGACCCATCCACCTTCGTGCCCGGTGCCCTGACTGCCTACGATCTGCCCGATCTGATGGCTTCCCTGGCACCCCGCCCGCTGACGCTGGTGAACGCGATGGACCAAAACGGCGTCCGTCTGAGCCGGGAGGCTCTCGCCGAGGAGCTGCAGGCAGCCCGCCGCGCCTACGCCGAGGCAAGGGCGGCCGACGCTCTCAAGACGGTCTCCCACGAGCTCTGGCAGAAGTCTCCAGCCCTGGCAGGCCAGCCGGTCCTACCCTCTTAACCTGCGGCGGAGCCGTAGAGCGACAGAACGCTGATGCTGCTGATACTACGCTAACCTCCGCTGAGGGTTGGACATTCGCCTTTCCCGATCAGCGTTGATCTGCGTAGCATCCGCGCGATCTGCGTTCGATCCTCGTTCTAGCCGTTCCTGCGTCACCCCCTCTTGACAGCCTGCCAAAGCTGTTGTAGACTGCCGCAAAACGTGCGGAGGTGAAGGGGATGGCACGCACGATGTTGACCAGATGCCCCAATTGTGGCGGCAGGCTGGAAGCGACCAGGTTGGAGTGTCGAGACTGCGAGACCGTCATTCTGGCCCGCTACGAGCCCTGCGCCCTGGGCAACCTCTCGCCTGAGAGCCTCCGGTTCGTGGAGCTTTTCGTCCGGCGCCGGGGCAACCTCAAGGAGATGGAGCGGGAGCTGGGAGAGTCCTACTGGACTCTGCGTACCCGTCTCAGCGAGGTAATCCAGGAGATGGGGTTCGACGAGGCGGAGGGAGCACCCACTCCCGAGGAAGTGGCAGCTCGGCGAAGGGAAGTGCTGGACCAATTGGAGGCCGGGGAGATAGGGGCCAAGGAGGCGGCCACCCTGCTCTCGTCCCTGGCCTCAGAGCGCGACCGCAGCTGAGCAAGGAGGCACGATCATGAACAGTGGCATGCCCGGAGCGCGGAGTTCGACCCTAAGAGGAGTGTGGCACCGCCTTGTGGGAGACCGGAGAGCGTCGAGCCCGGGGAGGAAAGAGACAAGATTGGTGGCCGAGTCAGAGGTAGCCAATCCGGGAGGGATGGCCATGAGCGAGGAACGGCTGCGGATACTGAGAATGCTCCAGGAGGGTAGGCTTACCCCCGAGGAGGCCAACGACCTCCTGGAGGCCCTGGGCGAGCCGCCGGTGGTAGAGGAACCGCCCCGGCCGCCCGAGCCTTCGCCGGAACCAGTAGCTGAGACGTCGGAGCCGCCGACCGCCGAGGGAAAGCCCGTCGCCGAGAAGATGCCCGGCGCGCCCGAGCCCGAGCGCCAGCGTCAGGACTGGAAGCGCACCCAGGAGGCCTGGCGCGAGGTGGAGGAGCAGTTGGCGGACCTGGGCGAGAGCGTAGGCGAGGCTGTGCGAGCCGGCTTCCACTCCGAGTACTGGAAGGAGTTCGAGGGGCACGCGAACAGGCTGGCCCAGGAAGTGAGCCGGATGATCAATGAGATGGTTGACTCCACCCAGAGGCAGCAGATAGCGGCTCAGGCGGAGCGGCTGGTGGATTCGGTGCGGGCCGCCACCGAGCAGACGATGAAAGAGGTGCAGCCCCAGATCGAGGCGGCCGTGCGCCGGCTGAACGCCGAGCTGCAGCGGATGACCGCGCGCCTGGAGAGGGACGCCGCCAGGGCAGAGAGGGCGGACAGGCACGGGGCCTCATTCGGCAACCTCGCCGGGGCAGTGTTGGAGGGCACCAACCTAGAGGGGGCGAGGCTCGAGGGTGCCGACCTCAAGGGAGCCAACCTCACCGGCGCCAACCTGCACGACGCCGATCTGCGCGATGCCGATCTCAAGGGAGCCATTCTGCGGGACGCCAACCTGGAGGGCGCCGACCTACGGGACGCCAACCTGATGGGCGCAGTCCTAGACGGCGCCAATCTGCAGGGCGCGGTCCTCCGCGATGCCGACCTGATGGGGGCGGTATTGCCCAAGGCCAACCTCCAGGGGACAGACCTGAGGGACTCGTCTCTGATGGGCACGGTGTTCGAAGAAGGTGCCGATCTGAGCGGCCTGGATCTCCGGGACCTCGACCTGACCGGCGCCCGCCTGAGCGCCGCGGAGGTGCGCGCGCTGCGCCAGCGGCGCGAAGCTAACTGAGAGGCAGGCATGAGCGAAGAGCGAATGCGGATACTGAGAATGGTGCAGGAAGGCCGCATCACTGCCGAGGAGGCCGACGGCCTCCTCGCGGCCCTCGCCCACCGGCAACCGGCTGCTCCCTCTTCGCGACGGGGTAGGCTGGAGCCCCCGCCCAGGCCGCCCCGCGCCCGGCCTGTCCTGGACAACGCTGCCGGAGCCAACCTGAGGGGCACCCGACTCCGGGGCGCCAGGCTGGAGGCCGCCGACCTCACGGGAGCCGACCTGCAGGACGCCAACCTGCAGGGTGCCGACCTGCGCGGCAGCGACCTCACCGGAGCCGTCCTGCGACGGGCCAACCTGCAGAACGCCGACCTCCGCCGGGCCGACCTCACCGGGGCCGTCCTGCGGGAGGCCAACCTGCAGGGAGCCACCCTGCGCCAGGCCGACCTGACGGGAGCGGTGTTGCCCAGAGTCAACCTGCAAGGGAGCAACCTGGAGAACGCCGACCTCACCGGGGCCGTACTCGAAGAGGGAGCAGACCTGCAGGGGCTCGACCTCAGTGGGCTGGACCTGACCGGCGCCAGCCTCACCGCCGAGAGCCTACGAGAGCTGCTGGCAGCGCGTCGGGAGGACTAGGGAGGAGGGACCGCATCGAAGAGATCTCGGCTTCCCCGGGGACCTTGTCGGACCGGGACCAGGTCCTGGCCCTGTTCCACGACCACGCCCAGGCCTGGCGACCGCTCCTGGTCCAGAGGCACGGCCAGGCTGCCGCCGACTGCATCGCGAGGGAGGCTCGGAAGGAGTTGGAGCGCATCATTCCCACCATCCCCGACATCGGAGGCGACGCCAACCCCATGACCCGTCACCTCCGGCGCTCCGTCACCAGCCTGGCCCTGTACCTGGCCATGCGCCGGTCCGGGCACTCAGCCGAGGAAGCCGGCTGGGTGATCTACCACGCCGTCGCCGCCCGCGTCGCCACCCTACCTCGGCAGGCGTTCGATGGCCTGACGCAGGAACAAGTGGCGGCCAAGCGGGAGGAGGCAGCGCGCTCGCGTCAGCGCCGGTATCCGGGGGACTGGGTGTGGGAGTTCGTCGAGGGGGACGGCGGGCGCACCGAGTACGGTTACGACTTCCTCCAGTGCGGCACCCAGAAGCTGTATCGCGCCCACGGGGCGGAGGAGTTCCTGCCCTTCTACTGCTACCTGGACTTCGTCACCCACCGGGCCGAGGGCTGGGGCTTCTCCCGGACGAAGACTCTGGCCCAGGGCCACGACCGCTGCGACTTCCGCTACCGCCGGGGAGAGGGCACTGCGTGTGGGTGGCCTCCGCCGTTCCTGAGAGACTCCGGGTGACTGGAGCAGGGATACTCACGCAAAGGCGCAAGGAGGCCAAGATCCCTTGCCGTACTCCTTTGCGCCTTGGCGTCTTTGCGTGAGGTCTGGGCGAGATGGTGGGGGCCGCCTGGGCGAGACTGGGTGCCGGATTCGCCTCTCCGGCACTTCGGCCGGACTGACAGGGCGTTGGGCGGCTGGAGGCGCCCCGCCCTCCCGCTTCGGTGGAGAGCCCTACCCTCCCTTCCGATATAGAAACTCCCGAATCGCCATCAGGTCCCGCCGCAAGTCCGGGTCCCGCTCCGCCAAGTCGGAGATCTTGTCGCAGGCGTAAAGCACCGTGGTGTGGTCCCGCCCCCCCAGGGCCTCCCCGATCTGGGGTAGAGACGCGTTAGTCTCCGTACGGGCCAGGTACATGACGATCTGGCGGGGCAGGGCGATGTCCGCCCGCCGGCTGCGACCGTAGATGGCCTGGCTGGTCACCCGGAAGTGCCGGCACACTGCCTCCACGATCTCGGGGATGTCCACCGCCACCGGCTGGCCGAACATCTCCGCCAGCACCTGCTCCGCCATAGCCAGGGTGAGCGCGGTGCGGGTGAGGGTGGCGTGGGCCACCACCTTGTTCAGCGCCCCCTCCAGCTCGCGGATGTTGCTCTGCACCTTGTTGGCGATCAGGTCCAGCACCTCGTCGGGGACGGCGATGGGCTGATACTCGGCCTTGGACCGGAGAATGGCCGTGCGCGTCTCCAGGTCGGGCGGCTGGATGTCCACCGTTAGGCCCCACTCGAACCGGGAGCGCAGCCGCTCCTCCAGCGTGGGAATGGCTTTCGAGGGTCGGTCGCTGGAGATGATGATCTGCTTGTTGGCAGCATGGAGGGTGTTGAAGGTGTGGAAGAACTCCTCCTGCGTCTGCTCCTTGCCGGCTATGAACTGGATGTCGTCAATCAGCAGCACGTCTATGTTGCGGTACTTGCCCCGGAACTGTTCCGTGGTGTGGCTGCGGATGGAGTTGATGAGATCGTTGGTGAACTCCTCGGAGGAGACGTAGAGGACGTTGTACCCCTTCTCCAGAGGCACGTGCCCGGCCGCGTGCAGGAGGTGGGTCTTGCCCAGCCCCACCCCCCCGTAGATGAATAGAGGGTTGTAGGCGGTGGCAGGGTTGTCGGCCACCGCCTGGGTGGCAGCGTGGGCCATACGATTGCCGGGTCCCACGATGAAGGTCTCGAACCGATAGCGGGGATTGAGCATGTTTGACGTCCGCACCGGACGCTCTCTGCCCCCATTGGCCCGTAGTTCCTCGCTGGAGGAATTGAGGACGGCCGGCTCGGGTTCGTCGCTGGAGGAAGCGGCCGCCGCCACTACGAAGTGCAGGTCTATGGGCTCGCCGGCGATGCTGCTCACCGTTCGCTGCACTGTGCCTATGAGGCGGTTCTCCAGCCAGTCCTTGACGAAGGAGTTGCGCACGGCCACCGTGAGGACGCCCTCCTCCATCGAGACCGCCTCGGTGTTCCGCAGCCAGGTGTCGTACATGGCCCGGGTCATCTGCACCTGCAGTTCACCTTGAGCCGTCTGCCAGAGTCGCTCAGCGTCCATTGTGGTTCCCCCGGTAGAGGGGCCGGCTGCGAAGCCCAGGCCCTACAACTAACATCTGCCCAGATCAAGAGCATGTCCGCACTGAAGCCACGAAGACGGCACCGTTTGAGCTCCGGACGCCACCGATATCGGCCGGGCGCCAGGGCACGACAGACACGGACGCCGATATGCCTCAGCCCCGTAAGAGCGGAGGGCGTGGCGAAGATGCAGCTGAGGCAAACCCATCACCCGCCTTGCTGCGGCTCCTGCCCGCCTAGAAGCGGAGCCACAGGGCGATCAGTCGGGTAGAAAGCGCTCGAAGACCTCGTTGCTCAAGAGACGTCCACGCCTGGTCAGGCGGACGCTGCACTGATCGTACACCAGCAGGCCCCGGTCCGTCGCCCAACGGATGGGCTCCCGGTAGCTCTCCACCGGATCCTCACCGAAGCGAGACCGGAACCGCGCTCTCTCCAGCCCGGCCACCAACCTGAGCCCGAGAATGGCCGTCTCAGCCATCTCCAGCGACCGATCCACGCCTTCGGAAAAGACCACACGGCCCTCAGGAGTAGCAGCCACGTAGGCCTCGGGGCTATCCACACGCGCGAAGCGGCGACCATCGAGGAAGGAATGAGCGCCCGCGCCCAGACCCACATAGGGCTCGTTCCGCCAGTATATCAAGTTGTGCTTGCAGGTCAAGAGAAGTGGAGAACCCTCCTCCCCGGCCTCCCCTCCACACTCGGAAGACGAGGGGACCGGCTCCTTTCCGCTCAGCCGAAGGGTGGTCTGGTCTCCTCTGAGGCGATCTCTTCCCTGGCCCCCATTGTGGGAAGCAAGAGGCGGTCTGGCTCTCCCTTCCCCTCCAGCGAAGGAGGCCGGGGGGTTAGGTTCTCTCGCCGGCCGGGCCCAATTGGAGATCTCGTAGTGTCCGTAGCCGGCCCGCGCTAGGCGATCCTCCGAGGCCAGGTACATGTCCGCCGCCAAGTCGGCATCGGGGCAGGGCAGGTCTCCGCAGCGAACCGCTGCCTCCAGGAGAGTGCCGGGCTCCAGGGACAGGCAGTAGAGGGAGAGGTGCTCGCTTCCCAGCTCCAGAGCTCGGTCCAGGTCGGCTTCCCACCGGGCCAGCCGCTGGCCCGGCAGCCCGTAGATCAGGTCCAGGCTGAGGTTGTCGAATCCGGCAGCCCGAGCCAGTCGCACCGCCTCCTGCGCCTGGGCGAAGGTGTGCACCCGGCCCAAGAGCCGTAGCTCCTCCTCGAACGTGCTCTGCACCCCCAGGCTGAGCCGGTTGCAGCCGGCGGCGCGGAGGGCGGCCAGCTTGGCCGCGTCTACCGTCCCCGGGTTGGCCTCCACCGTGACCTCGGCGTCCCCCGGCAACCCGACGGCGTGGGCAGCGGCGATCAGAGAGGCCAGGTGTGCGGCGGGCCAGAGGGTGGGGGTGCCCCCGCCCAGGTAGAGGGTGCGCGGCCATCGGGGAGGCAGGGCGGCGATCTCTTCCAGCAGGACCTCGAGGTATGGTCGCCAGAGCTCCTCGTGCCCGGGCACGGAGACGAAGTCGCAGTAGGAGCACTTCCGCCGGCAGAAGGGGATATGGACGTACAGGCCGACACAGCAGTCCATCAGCATCACCCTGGAGGGATATCACCGCAGAGATGGCCGAGAACGCAGAGAAGACGCAGAGAGAGTACAGGGAGCATCAGAGAGCGCAGCCCGCCAGCGCAAGGGCACCTGAGCCACTGCCCTCCCATCCCCCCGGCGACTTGCATCCCTCTTCCCTTCGCCTTTGCCAATCCTCTGCGGTCTCTGCGATCTTTGCGGTGAGTCCCTGCCACTAGTCTCCTACTACCTGCCGCACTCGCCGCAGGGCTTCGCGGCAGTAGTGGATGGGGTCGGCGTCGGAGCTGAACAAGTCCACCACCCAAGGACCGGCGAATCCCACTCTCTCCACGAGCGACCGCACCAGCCCGAAGTCTATGTCGCCGTCCCCCGGCAGCAGGTGACGGTGGACGCCGGCGCGCATGTCCTCCACGTGCAGGTGAGCAATGTGCGGGCCGAGCCGTTCGAAGGTGTCCGTCAGATCGTCGGTGAGGAAGGCGTGGCCCACGTCAAGGTTGACCGCCATGGGCGGCGACGGCAACTCGGACAGCACCAGTTCCATGTCTACCGTGTTGGCCACCGACAGGAGCGGCTCAGGCTCCACAGCCAGCAGGACACCCGCTTCCTGCGCCCGAGACGCGAGAGGGCCTGCCCGCCGGATGAAGTCCTCACTCCGGTTCGCGGTGGCCTCGTCACCGGGGCGGTCGCCGTTGATCACCAGTATGGGCACCTCGCACGCGGCCGCCAATTCCAGGCTGTGTGCCATGTTAGCCCAGCGCTCGTTCGGCGGCTCGCCGTCCCCATGATAGCTGAGCGAAGAGAGCGCCAGTCCGCGCCCCGCCACGTCGTCCAGAACGCCCCGCAACTCCCCAGGGGCCAGCTCCACCAGCCCGTGGTACTCCAGGCAGAGCTCCACGGCGTCGTAGCCGGCGCCGGCGATGGCGTCCAGCGCCTCCTCCAGGGTAGGCCGGCGGAAACCGGCAGTGCGAAAGCCAAACTGAGTCATAGCTGCCTCCGTATAGACGCGAGAAGAGGGGGTTGACCGCAGAGGTCGTCGAGAAGTCAGAGAGCTAAGAACGACATGGCAGGCGACTGAAGCACTGCTGAGGCGCGTCAGGGCCGGGAGCAGCCGTCCGACCCACCTCTTCCCCGTAGCTCATTGCGACCGCGGCGACGACATCGGATCTCATTTCCTCCGCTTCTCTCTGCGGTCTCGGCGATCTCGGCGGTGAATCCCCGCTGCGGTTACGCTCGTATCTCGAACGCCAGGTGCAGCACCGCCGCCAGAGCTCCCCCTTATCCCAGGGGGGAGATGGTAAGGCAGCCGGTGTCCCCGCCCTCGGGCCACAACTCGGCCACCATCTGGCCTGCGGGCGCCACCAGCCCATCGGTGAGCAGACGGCGTATGTGCCGCCCGATCGCTATCCCTCTCCCCGCGTCCGGCTCCGCTCCCGGCCCACTCCAGCTCCCCGCGGACGCCTATGCCTACTAGGATAGTATAGCCCTTGCCAGGCGACCCAGACAGGGCCGGCGAGAGACTTGACACGCCGGCGCCGCAAGCTAGCATCCTGGCACGCCCTGCCGTCGCCGGGCCCGGCGACGCGGCCCTATCTCCTGGCGGTGGGGGAGGCGCTTTGGCCCGAGGCTATGCCCGCCTGAACCTGCAGCCGGCTCGGCTCAGACGGCTCCTGGAGGACGAACTGGCCGTCAACCCCGGCTGGCAGTTCGTCGCCGACGTGGCCCGCCTGATCTGGGAGTACCGCTACTTCAGCCTCGCCATCCTCGTAGTGACGGTGTTCCAGGAGTTCGCCGCCCTGTGGCCCGTCAGCTTGCTGGGCCAGTTCATTGACCGACTCACCGAGGGCGACCCGGGAGACGTCATCTGGCTGCTGCTGGGCTCCAGCCTCTTCTACCCCGCCCTGGCGCGGGCCAACGTGGTGCTGCGGCACAAGCTGTTCTACGAGACCGATTTCCGCAAGATGGTCGAGCTGGTGCTCAAAGTGTCAGACCGGGGCGAATACGGGGACACCGAGTCGGCCGCGGCGGCCTACACCCGGGCGGCCAACGCCGTCAGCGGCATCACCAACGCCACCTACCACGTGCTGGGGAGCTTCACACCGGTTATCATAAAGATCGTGATCGTCTCTGGCAGCTTGCTAGCGTACAATCGGCTGTTGGGGCTGGTCTACATGATCAGCTTGACCATCCCTACGGTCATGACGGTGCTCTTCAACCGCAGACTGCGGGTGCTCCTGGATTCGCAATACTCCGTCATCAGCCGAGTCTCGGGCGCGGGCATCAAGACCATCAGCGACAAGGACAACCTCACCGCTCGGGACAAGTTCCAGGAGGCCATGAGCACCCGCCGGGGCATCTACGTCAGCCTAATCACCAAGAGCCAGTTCTATCTGTACGCTCGCGAGGCGATCCTGGTGGGCAGCCAGTTCCTGGTGGTGTTCCTGGCCCTG
Source organism: Anaerolineae bacterium (assembly GCA_013178015.1). Lineage (NCBI taxonomy): Bacteria > Bacillati > Chloroflexota > Anaerolineae > Anaerolineae bacterium. The sequence goes on along the minus strand of JABLXR010000005.1, from coordinate 84,731 downwards.
GCCATGCGGCAGCGCCTGGGCATGACCCCGGGGGACTTCGCCAAGATCATCGGCTACATGGCCCAGGTGGCAGCGGCCTTCATCACGGCCGCCTCCTGCCTGGACGCCATCGTGAGCTACAGCCGCGCTTACCACGTGTACGCCACCGTGGGTAGGGACTAGGTGCCAGAGCGAGATGCCGCCTTCAGGCCAGCCGCGTTCGCCTCGGCGCACGCGGGACTCCCAGTCCCTGGGCCTGTGCGCCGACCGTGCAGTCAACTGAGAGTGAGTTGTAAGGAGAATGTCCGTGCAGTCATTGCGTGTCTCAATCGGGAGCCGGATTGCCGTCGCGGTGTTGCTGACCATCGCCGTCCTGGCGTCGGGCTGCTCCGGTGAGGAAGCAACCCCGCCCACCCAGGAGCCAGCCGCCAGCCCCACCGCCGCCCTGGCGAGCCCGACCGCTCTTTCGACTTCCACCCAGGCTTCGCCCATCTCGGCCCAGTCGGGCCTGTTCCACGGAGTCGAGACTAGCCTCACCCAGGAAGGCTTCCCCCTCCTGGGGGACCCCGACGCACCCGTCACCCTGATCGAGTTCAGCGACTATCAGTGCCCCTTCTGCGCCCGCCACTCCGTCCAGACCTTCCCCGCCCTGGTGGAGACGTACGGCCCCGGCGGGCAGGTGAACTTCATCTTCCGCGACTTCCCCCTGCCCTCCCTGCACCCGAACGCCACCAACGCCTCCTCGGCGGCCCTCTGCGTGGCGGAGCAGGGCCCGGCCTTGTTCTGGCAGATGCACGAGGAGCTCTTCCTCCGCCAGAACCAGTGGGCTTCCCTGCCCGACCCCACCGGCTACTTCGCGGACCTAGCCACGGAGGTAGGCGCCGACGGCGAGGTCTACACCCGATGCATAACCTCGGGCCGCAGCAATGCCTCCATCCAGGCCAGCCTGGCCGCCGGTCAGGCCCTGGGGATCGGGAGCACGCCCAGCTTCCAGTTCGTCCAGAACGAGACCGGCGAGGACTACATCCTGGTGGGCGCCGAGTCCCTGGATACCTTCACTGCCTGGATAGAGGCCCTGTTGGCGGGAGAGGCCCCACCTCAGCCAGAGGCGGAGGAGGCAGAGGCGCCCCAGTTGCCCTACTGGGCCAGCAGCGAAGGCCTGGCTCCTGACCCGGAGCGCCCCGGCTATACCCTGGCAGGAGACCAGTACAAGGGTGACCCTGAGGCGGCCTTGGTGGTGGTGGAGTTCACCGACTTCCAGTGCCTGCCCTGCCGCCAACACTCCCTGGAGGTACAGCCGGCCCTGGATGAGGAGTTCGTGGACACAGGTCGAGTGATGTGGGTGTTCAAGCACATGCCGGCGCAGACGAATCCCCAGGCTCCGGTGGCGGCCGCCGCTGCCGAGTGCGCCGCCGCTCAGGGACGGTTCTGGGAGATGTACGAACTCCTCTTCCGCACCGTAGACCGCTGGACACAGCAAAGCCCCGACGCGACACTGGTGGCCCTGGCCCAAGAGTTAGGCCTGAGCCAGGACCAATTCCGCGAGTGTCTGGACAGCCGCGGATCTCTCGAGCCCGTCCTCAGCGACATGCAGGACGGCCAGGGCGTGGTGAGCAGCACTCCCGCTTTCATCGTCCTCTACGGCGGGCAGGGACGGATCCTACGCGGATCCCTGCCCCTCGATGACTTCCGGACGGCTCTACAGCAGATGCTGACCGAGGCTGGTAGCAGATAGGGCCGGAGCACCCACTGCAGACGGCGGGGGCACGCGTTGGCGTGCCCCCCGAGTTGTGCCTGGCGGGTGTCAGTCGGCTCCGTCCTCTGGCCCTCCTACCACCTGGCAGTCCACCAGCGAGACGCCCTCCAACCCACTGGCGATGCTGATGCCCGCGTTGTGGGGACCTTCCCGGGCCAGGAGGCCCTCTAAAGTAACCCAGGGAGCACGGACCTCGATAGAGGGGGCGAACGAGGGTGGGCCCGGGCTGCGGAACACCGGTGGCCTGCCCTCGCCGTAGGCCCTGAAGACGATGGGCCGCTCGGGCGAGCCAGCCTCGTCTATCACCAGCCCCTCGTCCCAGCGCGAGCCGCGAGCGAAGTGGACCACGTCGCCCGGCTGCAACTGGACAGCTGCCAACCGGGCCAAACTACGCCACGGCTGGTCGGGGCTGGCGCCCGAATTCCCGTCGTTCCCGCTTCTGGCGTCCACGTAGTATGAGGCTGTGGTGGCCTCCGGCACCGGCGTGGCCGTCGGCTCGGCGGTGGGCTCAGGTATGGGTGTGTCAGTCGGCTCGGGCAGGGGCACCGCGGTAGCAGTGGGGACGGGTGTGGCCGTGGGGGCCACAATGGGCGCGACCGTGGCCGGAGCGGTGGGTCTTTCCTTCGTGGCCGGGGGTCTCGTCGGCTCGGCAGGGGGAGCCACCGGCTTGGTAGCCTCCAGGGTTGGGGTCGGCACTGCTGGGGGCGGCGTCGGCGCGGTGGCCGTGGCCTCCACCGGCACCTCGGGCGCCACGGTAGCCGGTGGCGTGGTCGGGGTGGCGTCAGGTGCCGCTCCCGCCTCCGACGATGGAGCAGAAGGCGCCGCCTCTGTCCCGGCCGCGGGAAGAGGTGTGGACGGCGCCGGACTGGGGCTGAGCGGTGGCGGGCCAGCGGGTTCGGTAGCGCCGGACTCGGCCTTCTGCTGAGCCGAGGAACCGTTCCCATTGCCGCGATAGGTCCCTGTCAGAGTGAAAGAGTAGGGGCCGCTCCGGTTGTTGCTCGTGTCGGCCTCGGCGATGGGTTCACCGTTGGGGCCGCCGATGTTGGGGTCCAGCCAGATGACGTACTGGCCCGCCGGGATCACCACCGACTGGGAGAGGACGATCGTCTCTCGAGACCCGAGGTAGTCCACGCTCCAGAGGGCTTGGAACAGGACGGTGTCCGGCCGGTCCTCGGCCGCTATGCTCGCGGCGGCCACGAAGTCCTGAGCCGCGGCCGGGATCTGGTTCCTGATGGATACGCTCACGTCGCAGTTCCAGCCCTCCGGCTCCAGCGATAGGGGCTTGACCCTAACTCTCCCCCCTCTGAGGTCGGGCAGGACCTCCGGCGCCGAGGCCGGCGGGGGCAGCGGGGTGGCAGTAGCCGTGGAGGTGGGTTCAGGAGTGGCCGGCGTCGCGGAGGCGGTGGGCGTGGACGTCGGGATAGGAGTCACCGCGCTGGTCGGGGGGACGTACGGCGTCGCAGTGGGCATGGATGTGGGCGCATAGGTGGCGGTAGGAGTGTAGGCGGGCCGCGTGGTGGCGGTGGGAGTGGCCGTGGGCTGACGCGTAGGAGTACTGGTGGGAGTAGCTGTTGGTTGGTGCGTCGGAGTCGAGGTCGCCGTGAGCTGACGCGTGGGCGTGTTCGTAGGCGTGGACTCTGGGGCATCGGTGCGCCCCAGCAGCCTCAGAAACTCCCGCATGACGGTACCATCGTCCTGCGTGGGGGTGACCCAGACGCCATCAATGAGGTCGCGCACGGCATTGACGCAGTCCATCATCTCCTGCGCCGTCTTGGGCACGCCCTTGGGGTTGGGGGCCACGTCCAGCCAGATGCTCACGTTGGGATTGGCCTGCTTGATGGTGGTGAATAGGCTGCGTAGGGTGTCGCGATACTCGTCCAGGCTCAGGTTGGCCTGGTAGGCCTTGGCCTGGGGGATGTAGATGTCCACGTAGGGCGCCATTTCCGCGGCGAAGTTCACGTTGAAGTAGCGCGACGGCCCCAGCACGAACTGCAGCCCGTGAGCGCGAGCGATGTCCCGCATACGCCTCACCGCTTCCACCGGGTTCTCCTGCTCCCAGATGGGAGTCTGATCCCAGCGCTCCAGGTCGTACCCCAGGTAGGCCACCTCGATGCTGAGCCGGGACAGGGCCTCCTCTACCCCATCCAGGGTGGGAGTCATGAACATGCGAGTGTAGGCGGGCACGATCGAGAGTGGCCTCTCCACCTTACTTAGGTCCCCGTGGTACATGACCCCCCACATGTCGCCCTCGATCTGGTAAGGCAACATGGCGACGACGTCGGCGTCGAGACGAGACCCAAAGGCCATGGGCCCGGACGGAGACTGGGCCGATGCCATGCTCTGCAGCACCAGGCTTAGCAGCAGAACGACAGCCAATGCCGTCGGGACAATACCCCGGCACGGTCTTCGGTTGGCGAACACTGTTCCCCCCGCGCCCCTGGGGTCGGATCCGGTCACTGAAGTTGGTGGGCTGACCGGACCCTGGGGCGCCTCGACATAAGTGTGGAGCAACCGTGGGGGAGATGGGTAGTCCCTCTACCGTAAATCTCTCGTAAAGATTACGTAAACTCGATGCCCAGTGAGGGTGCCGATCAGAGCTCGGGTCTGGAGCTGACGGTGGCCCTGACGCAGACGGCAACTGTCATCGGTGGCCGTCGAACCCTAGGATGGCCGCCTCGGCGGTGGCCCGTCCTGATCCAGCCGCAGGCCGAACCCAAGCAGCCTCACCTGCCGGCCCAGGTGCCGGCGCCACACCGAGGTGCTCTTCTCTTCCAAGAGCCGAAAGCCAGCCTTCTGGAAGAGCCTGACGGCACCTCGACTGTGATCCGTGGTGACCGCGTGCACCCCCGGCACCCCGCAGCGTTGCAGGTGCTCCAGGTAAGCGGACAACAGTTCCCATCCCAGGCCCTGCCCTCGGTGAGACGAGGCGACGTTGATGTGCAGGTTGGCGGGATAGGCGGGGTCGCGGATCTCCAGCAGCTGCCCTCGCAGCCAGGCCAGGGCGTTGTCCAGGTAGTAGAGCATGGTCTTGCGGCCCAGGCGGTAGCGTCCCCGCACCAGCCTTCCCACGATAGCAGGAAGGTGCGCCATCAGGTGCCGATGCACGTCGGCATCCCCGTGCGGGCTCCCCACAATGTACCCGGATAGGTTACAGGTGACAGGGGATAGGTTACAGGGGACAGGGGATAGGGGACAGGGTGAGGACGGGCCTCTCTCGGTCCCGTGGGCCACTCCCTGTAACCTGTCCCCTGTCACCTGTAACCTATCCCCTGTAACCTGCCTGGCCACGAAGGCGTAGTCGGGGTAGTGATCCAGGTAGAGGCTCACACCCAGGTCGGCGAAGAGCTTGCGGTCGTCGAAGTAAGCCTCTACCGGTTCCCCGAAGAAAGCGGTGTCGGCGTAAAGGCAGCGCACAGCCTCCCGGTCGCTGGGGCGATAGGGACGCACGCGGACGACGGCGGCCCGTCTCCGAGCCGGATCAGAAGGCAGGGACAGCCTGGTCCTCCAGGCTCACCGCTATCCAGCCGATGCGGTCAACGACGCGCCCGCGCGGATAGGCAGCCTCGAAGCTGACCACTACCGTGTGCGGGTTACTCAGCTCGTCCAGCCGGAACCGGGCCAGCAGGAAACGACCGCGGGCCTGATCTCGGGGCCGAGGCATGAGCCGGACGGGGTAGAGCACGCGAGCGCGGGACGCGTTCTCGCCATCGGCAGCGCGCACGAAAGCCCGGTACTCGACCAGGGGGCTGGAGCCCCCTCTGAGCTCGGCTGCTATCCATACCTCCTCGGCCGTGGTGGCCACGTAGAGGGCGACGAAATCGGTGCCCGGGCCTAACTCCTGGGTGAGAGTGTCCCCCACCGAGTCCCACAGAACCGGCCGCAGTTCGGCCTCGTCCGCCAAGACCCAGTCGGTGACCACTGGTGTCACCGGCTGGTCTTCCACCAGCATCAGAGCGCCGGCGTAGTTCAGTTCGCAGAATAGCTCGTTCTGGCGCACGAAGGAGCGAAGGAACGCGCCCAGCAGGGGCAGCTGGCTGCGGTGCTGTTCCATGGCCTCGCCCTTGACCCTGACCAGCTCGTCGGTCAAGGTCAGCTTCTGCCAGTAGACTCCGTCGTTAACCAGCCTGAGGGGAGGCAAGAGCGGAGCGAAGGGGAGGTAGCCCCTGGGCGTGGGGAAGTCTCCCCGATGAACCAGGTACAGAAGCAGCCGGGGCATCGGATCCGGGCGCTCCATGGCCAGGGCGAGGGCGGCAAACGCGCCCGTAGCCCAATGGTCCGGGTGGCTATCCTCAAAATGGGGCGCTACAACCGTGTCCGGTTGGAACTGACTCAGGATGGTCCGCAGGTCGGCCAGCAGAGACTGCCCCGAGTAGACCGAGGACGGATTGTAGGTGAGGGGATAGGGGCTGTGAGCCAGTCGGGTGAAGGGCGAGCGGTAAGGGTCAGTGTCCTCCCAGTAGTTCCACCAGAGAGCCTGAATGCCCCGGTCCGGGTAGCCGAGGAACTCCACCATACCGGGCGCCACACCCAGGGTAGCCAAGGCGCGGAGCGATTCCTGCTGCCGGTTGAGCCCGGACTGAATGTAGTCGGTTGACCGGGGAGGGCGGCGGAACTCGACCATGGTTCCGGTCAGGGAGCCATCGCCGCTGGTGACGATGACCACGCGCACCTCGCCCCCTCGCTGGAGTACCTGCTGCATCAGCCCGCCGGCCGCGATCACCTCGTCGTCCGGGTGAGGCGAGATCACCAGCAACCTCATGATGTTCTCGGCGTTCGCCAGGTCGTCAATGAAGGGAGCGGGCAGGGCCGCGAGGCGTCCCACGTACAGGTTGGCGCTGACCAGGACGATTGAAAGGATGGCCAGAAGGAGCAGGACGCGCCCAATGGTCCCCCATCGTCGCCGGCCGCTCTCCCTCTCGCTGCCGATGGAGTTGCCGGCTCCCGAATCAAGGGCGCGCAGCCGCCGTAGGCTCACCGATAGGCTTGCTCCTGAATGTCGCCGGAACACAGGGGGTCCTTCACTTGGGCAGGCTCACCCGCTCGCTTCCCATAGCGGAAGGGGACCGCCGGGCTAGAGCCTGCTGCATGGTCTCCTGGTAGATGGCGGCCGTCGTCGAGGCCATGCCCGCCCAGCTGAACCGGGACTCGGCCAGGGCACGCCCCTCTCGCCCTATTCGGCGACGCAGCTCTGCGTCCTGGATCAGTCTCTCTAGCCGTTGGCGTAGCTCCAGATCCGTCCGCACTAGGAATCCGGTGCGCTCGTCTTGCACGAGCTCCTCGGTGCCGGCGCTTTCTCGGGCCACTGTCGGGAGGCCGCAGGCCATAGCCTCGAGCAGTGCCAGTCCGAACGCCTCAGTGTAGCTGGGGAAGGCAAACACGTCCATGGCATTCAAGTAGGCGGGCGTCTCGGCCCAGGGCACGGCGCCGATCATCAGTGTCCTCCCCTCCAGACCCAGGCTGCGCAACCGCCGCCTGAGCTCAGGAAGAAGGGGGCCGTCTCCTGCCAAGAGAAGCCGCAGGTGATTCGCCGTCTGCATCAGCGGGGCGACCGCCTCTATCAGGCTGAGCACGCCTTTAGAAGAGACCAGGCGACCTAGGTAGCCGATCACCAGTTCCTCCGGCCGGTATCCCAGCCGCTCCCGGGTCCGGACCCGAAGTTCGCGGTTGGGCCGCCAGCGCTGGGCGTCCACCCCTCCGTGAACCAGGTGAATGGGGACTCCCGCTCCGGCCATCTCTCTGACACCAGCAGCGCTGAGCACGATGAGCCCCAGCGTCCATCGTGCCGCCACCCGTTTCTCGGCCGCTACCGCCAGCCGGTTGAAGAGGGCGGGGCGGTTAGCCCGCGCGGTCATAGAGTGCTTAGTGAGCAGCGTGGGAATGCCCAGCCGGGTGGCCGCCCGCAGGGCCCCCAGCACCAGTAGCGATTCGAAGGAGTGGCCGTGGACAATGTCGTAACCGCTGCCCTGCAGAAGGCGGTAAACGCGCCCGAACACCCGGGGGTCCACCATGGGGTCGGCGCCCCCATACGACACGACTGCCCCTTCCAGGCGCAGAACCCGGAAGCCATCGCCACCGTCTGCTGGAGCGACGCAGGCCGTGTGTCCGACCGAGGGCGCCCGGTGAGTGACCACGTCCACCTGGTGCCCAGCTTCGGCCAGACCCTGGGCCAGGCTGCGGACGTGGTTCTCGATCCCTCCAATTCCGGGCTGATAGCAGTCAGTCGCGAGACAGACCCTCAGTTCCGCCATCTCTGTCAGATACTCCCTGGTAGACTCCCGGTGCGCCGCCAGACCGGTGGGCCTTCCCCGCCCGTGGAGGAGATGGGCGAAGGTCTGTCTGCAAGTTCAGGGCCTAGGGTCCGGCAGGATCACCGCCGAGGCCCTCCGGTCCCGCAGTAGGGTTAGAGTACCTTTCATGTATCTTATACCACAATTGTACGCTACGCGCCCGAACCGGCGGTTGCAGCTCAGGATCGGGGAGACACATGCCGCCCACCGCCGTCGCTCAGGGCCTGCGCTGCGCTCGGGCTAGGCGAGCCAGCCCCGACTGCACCGCAGGAACACCTTGCTTCGAGGACTGCCCGCCCCCATGCGCGCCGTCCCCCCAGGTGGTTACCGCGCCTGGGGCGCGCACTCCTCAGAAACAGGCTGGGACCTGCCGGGATGCGGGCGCCTTGCCCTCCTAGCCGGCCGAAGAGCCTGCCGCGAAAGCCGGTGGGGAAACCACCTGCGCGCGACTGCCGGCTGAACACACTCGTCCCCCCGATCCTGAGCTCTTACCAACCGGCGGGCCGCGCCGGTGCCGACAGAACACTGATTCGGCTGATGGCACACTATCCCTTCCCTTGGTCTTCTTTCCGATAAGCGTAGATCAGCGTGATATCAGCGGCATCAGCGTTCTATCCAGCGCGTTGACACAGCTCAGCGGCTGAGCTAGCCTCGTCCTCCGGGGTGCCACGAGCGCGGACGCGTGCCGCCCGCTGCTTGTTCCACCTCCTCAAGATCAGTGGAGGTGCAGCGATGTCAGGGAAGCAGTATGGCATAGCCCTAGTGGGCGCGGGCGTCATCGCGCCGGTGCACACCGAAGCTATCAGCGCCCTGCCGAACGCGCGCTTGGTGGCCGTGTGTGACGTGGTCAAGGAGAAGGCGGATGAGCTGGCCGCCAAGTACGGCGCCCAGCCCTGCTATGACCTCAAGGACGTGCTTGCCCGCGGCGACGTAGACATCGTGGATGTGGTGGTGTGGAGCGGCCGGCACGCTCAGGTGGGGGTGGAAGCGGCCCGGGCGGGCAAGCACGTATTCGTCACCAAGCCGATAGACGTGACTCTGGAGGCCATAGATCGGCTTATCGAGGCCTGCGAGGACAACCAGGTCAAGCTAGGAGCGGTGCATCAGTTCCGCAGCTACCCATCGTACCGTGCCGCCAAGCAGGCGGTATCCAGTGGGGCTATGGGGAAGATGGTGATCGGCAACACCTTCGTCCCCTGGTATCGGGCCCAGTCCTACTACGATGGCGACGAATGGCGCGGCACCTGGCGGTGGGACGGCGGCGGCGCCCTCATGAATCAGGGGGTGCACTATGTGGACCTGATCCAGTGGATCATGGGCGGGGTGAAGGAGGTCTTCGCCTACGCCGACATCGCCGCCCACCACGAGCGGATTGAAGTGGAGGACGTGGCCGTGGCGGCTGTCCGCTTTCTGGATGGTTCCATCGGCACCATCCAGGCCAGCACTTCGATCTACAAGGGGCTACCGGCCCGCATGGACCTGCATGGGGAGAAGGGCAACATCTTCCTCGTCTCCGATGAGGTCACCTACTGGGACGTAGAGGGCATGCCCAAGCCCGAGGACACGGGGAAAGGCGCCAGCGTCACCGGGGCTGCCGATCCCAGGGCGGCGCTGCGCCGTCCGGCGGTGGACGCCCACGTGGATCAGATCGCCGCCTTCATCCGAGCTATCGAGGAGGGCGGCACCCCCATGATAGACGGACGGGAAGCCCGTAAGGCCGTGGAGGTCAACCTAGCCATCTACAGGTCCGCTCGCGAGGGCCGACCGGTCAGTCTGCCGCTGTAGGGAAGAGGAGTCAGGAGGTAGCAGGAGAGCCGGCGACCGCCAAAGCCGCCGGCTCTCTGTCGTTCTTTGGCCGGGCGTGCGCGCTCTAGCGAGGCGACCCGGCGGAAGTGCTCAACTGCTCCCGGATCATGCGCTTCTCGGACTCGGTCGGCTCGCGGTTGTGCACGGACCTCATGTGCTCGGCTGCCTCTCGCATGACTTGGTCCTCAGAGTCGGCGGTGATGCGATGGTCACAGAACGGACAGGTAATGGTCATGGCCATACTAACCTCCATCCTGGGCAGGCGCTAACTTGATTGGGGGTACTTCCACTTCACCTGCCCCTGGGGGCGAGTGTAATAGTGGTGCGAGTGGCCTGTCAAGGGCCGCCACCAGCACGAGATCGAGCCCTGATCCGGGGGACAGGGCGAACTGCTGCCTCTACGAGGAATCGGACGCCGGAGGACGCCGCAACCGCTTGAGTTCGCCCCGCCGCCGCTTGCTCTCCAGGCGCCGGGAGCGGGAGGCAGCGGAGGGCCGGGTGGGGCGACGGCGCCGTGGCGGTCGGGCCGCCTGACGTACCAGTTCCGCCAGCCTCTCGCGCGCGTCCTGGCGATTGCGCTGCTGGGAGCGAAAGCGGCGGGCGTTGATGGTGAGCACACCCTGGTCGGAGATGTGCCCGGCCGCCAGCCGCAATAGCCGCTCCCGCACCGGCTCGGGCAACGAGGAAGACTGGAAAACGTTGAAGCGCAGTTGCACCGCTGTGGCCACCTTGTTCACCTTCTGGCCACCTGGCCCCGACGAACGGACGAACTCCTCCTCTAGCTCGCTCTCATCTATGGTTATGTCCGGTGTTACCTGCAGCATCGAGCCACTCCGTCGCAGCGCAAGGCAGGAAGCAGGCTCAGGTTAGCCTCCCCACTACTGCCTGTCCCAAGAGAGCATGGCACCCGGCGCTCCGGCACGGTAGCCCCAGTTGCGTATGGGTTCGGCCACGCCGACATCGTGCACGGCCGGGACCGCCTCTGCCCATCGGTGCCGGATACCGATCAAGGGCCACAGAGTCATCATACCGCCTGTCCGGCCGAGGGGCGAAGAGATGCCGGCCAGGTGGTGGCTTGGCGGGATGGCGGCGCTCGGCATGCCGTCCCCACTGGATGAGGGGCTCGCCAATGCCCTCCCTAGGGGCACATCATAGCCACCGGTGATCCCGAGATGCCGGCAGTCGGTGCTAGGGGCGCCGCCCGGGCACGGCTTCTGCAGTAGAGTGCCTTGACCAGGCGCGCTGGTGGCTCAGTTATGTGTACGTGGGTTTTGGCCGCCGGTGGCCTGTGCTATACTGGCGCCGATTCCACACGTGGAACGGGGCCGTGTGCGGCCCTGCCGGAGTGTCTCTGGTGAGAGTCCTTCTCGTTGCCCCTCGCGTCCATCTGCCCATAGAGACTCGCACCTCGCCCCCGTTGGGCCTGGCCTACCTGGCCGCGGTGTCCGAGAGGCGAGGTGACCAGGTGCGCGTGTACGATGGGAACGTGGAGCGGCAGAGCCTGGCCGAGATCCTGCGCCAGTTTGGCCCGGACATCGTAGGCATCAGCGCCAACAGCATCCAGGTCAAGTCGGCCTGGCGGGACGCAGCTCTGGTGCGGGAGTTGACCTCTGCTCCTGTCGTCCTGGGAGGGCCGCATCCGAGCGTGCTTCCGGAGGAGAGCCTGGCCCAACCGGGAGTGGACTTCGTGGTGCGCGGCGAGGGTGAGGACACCTGGACGGAGCTGTGCGCCGCGCTCGAGGGGCGCGTTCGAGAGGAATGGCCGGCTGCCGTCGAGGGCATAGCCGGGATAAGCCACCGCCTCGAAGGGCAAGTCCGGCACCACCGTGAGCGCCCGCCCATCAAGGACCTGGATGGGTTGCCCTTCCCGGCCTACCACCATTTCCGGATGGACCGCTACACCAACCTGCAACCCACCATAGACGCGCCTCGGGTCCCCAGCTACCCTATCCTCACCTCTCGTGGCTGCCCTTACAGCTGCTCTTATTGCTGCCAGACGGGGCCTCGCTTGTGGCGGGCTCGCTCCCCCGAAAGCGTGGTGGCCGAGTGGCGCTGGCTGGTGCGGGACCTGGGGGCGAAGGAGATCGGCGTCCTGGACGATTCCTTCAACATAGACCGCAGGCGTGTGCTGGCCATATGCGACCGGCTGATCCAGGAGGGGCTCAACCACGTGCCCTGGATCATGATCAACGGCATCCGGGCCAATCTGGTGGACGAAGAGTTGCTGACGCGGATGCGCCAGGCCGGCTGCGTTCGCACCGCCTTCGGGGTGGAGAGCGGCAATCAGCGCATCCTCGATGATGTCATCGGCAAGAAGCTCACCCTGGAGCAGGTCCGTCACGCCTTCGCCGCTGCTCGGGCGGCCAAGATGGAGACCATCGGCTTCTTCATAGTGGGGCTCCCGGGTGAGACGGAAGAGACCATAGACGACACCATACGCTTCGCCTGCGAGCTGGATCCGTTAGTGGCCAACTTCTCCATGGCCACCCCCTTCCCGGGCACCCGAATGTACCAGCAGGTGAGGCAAGGTGGCCGCATCCTGGTGAAGGACTATGACGACTACGCCTTCTTCGAGGGCAAGGCGGCCTTCGAGATGCCGGGGCTGCCGGCGGAGTTGGTGGAGCGCAAGTGGAAGGAAGCCTATCGCCGCTTCTACTGGCGCCCCGCCCGCATCCTCCGGCAGCTCACCCGCTGGAGCACCTACCGCGACCTGCCCCGCACCGTGCGGGTGGCCTGGCGGACGGCGTTCGGGTGATGAGCTCGGAAACGGTCAGTTCCAGAAAGGGTGTACCCATTCGGCTCTCTCAGGACAGGTGGTTTCATATCACTGAGCAACACTCCGAATTGGCCGGCTACTACTTCGAGGTCCTGGAGGCGGTGGTAGGAGCCGAGGCGGTCTATCAGGGTAGCGCAGGTGAGTGCCTGGCGGTAAGAGAAGTAGACCCGGGCAAGTATCTGGTGGTGTATCGAGAGCTGAGTGCCAGTGACGGCTTCGTCATCACTGCCTTCCTTACCCGACGAAGAGCACGGTTGGAGAGGAGGGTGAAGCTGTGGCCACAGTAGAGTTGGATAGGGTGTTGGCTCTCGTTCCTGGACTGCTTGGGGTTTCGCACAAGCGAATCTGGGTGACGTACGATGAGGAGGCAGACGTTCTCTACATCAACTTCCGCAAGCCGAGCCACGCCGACGATTCCGAGCTCACCGATGATGAATCATCATACGCTACCAGGAAGGGGAAGTGGTGGGCGTGACCGTGCTGAACGCCAGCCAGAGGGAACGCCGGTGAGTACCTCCGTGTCTTCGTGTCTCTGTGGCTCTGGGTGAGGGGCATGACTGACCAGATCATCCGTTGCAGCGTCGGCATCACCGCCTACAACGAAGAAGCCAACATCGGCCGGCTCCTCCAGGCCCTGTTGGATCAGCAGCTCAGCACCGTCGCGATTAGCCAGATCGTAGTGGTCGCCAGTGCCTGCACCGACCGCACCGAGGAGATCGTGCGGGAGTTCATGGCCCGGGACCCTCGCATAGAGCTCTACACCCAAGAAAGGCGCGAGGGCAAGACCTCGGCCGTCAACGTGTTCCTCAAGCATGCCACCGAGGACATCTGCGCGGTGGAGAGCGGGGATACCCTGCCCGGCCCCGACACCTTCGAGAGCCTGATCGGAATGTTTCGAGACCCCACGGTAGGCATGACCGGGGCGCACAAGGTGCCCGTCAACACCCCGGAGCACATCGTGGGCTTCCTCACCCACCTGCGCCTGGCCATGGAGCACAACCTGTGCCTGGAGATCCCCCGGTTGGGTGAGCTCATCGCCTTCCGCAAGGTCTTCGACGCCATACCGCCCGACGTGGCCATGGACGAGGCCTTTGTGGAGAGCCTGGTCATCAAGCGCGGACTGAAGGTGGTCTACGCCCCCGATGCGGTGGTGTACAACCTGGGGCCAGAATCGTTCACCGACTTTGTGCGCCAGAGGCGGCGCAACTACGCTGGCCACCTTTACCTCAGGGACAAGTACGGCCACAAGGTGGCCAGCCTGGACAATCGGTTGGTGCTGAAGGTGGCCTGGCGCGAGGTCAAGTCGGCGTTGTGGCTGCTATATGCCCTGGCGGTCCTCGCCATGGTGGAGGCGCTGTCGCGCGTGTTAGGCGGCTACGACTACTACGTGCGCCGGCGCACCCATGTCGTCTGGGACATGGCCTGGAGCCAGAAGGGGGACGTGGGGGCCCGGTCGGTGCCTTCCAAGCGGAGAGCCGCCCTACCCGAACCGTCGCCGGAGGGGCAGGCGGCGCCTCAGAGCCGGCGATGAACCTCAATCTTCGCTGCCCGACCGCCTGCCGGATAGTCTCCAGGGAGCGCCGATGCGGCTGAGGGCCGTAGACCTGGTGAAGATCGCGGTTAGCCTGGCGCTGATCGCCTACTTGCTCTGGCGGGTGGACCTGGATGCCGTCGCCGCGACCCTCGGCGGGGCCTCGGTGCCTCTGCTGGTCGCCGCCCTGGCGGTGTACTTTGGCGCCATCGCCCTCAACACCGCCAAGTGGAGCCTGCTCCTGCGGGCCCAGGGCGCGACCTTGCCCTACCCGGACCTGCTGGCCTTCACCTTCACCGGGCTCTTCTTCGGCAACTTCCTCCCCACCAACGTAGGGGGCGACCTGGTGCGAGGGTATGACCTGGCCCGACACCTGAGTCGCGTCGAGGACGCTGCCATATCCGTCCTGGTGGACCGGCTGGTGGGCCTCACCGCCTTCATCACCAGCGCCGCCGCCATGTCGGCGGTGGCCGTGTTTGGCTGGGGTCGCAGCGACCTGATGCCCCTGGCCGGAGTGGTCTGGCTTGCCTGCGCTGGAGCGCTCGGCTTCCTGGCGATGCTCTTCAGCCGCCGGCTCAGGCTGCTCATCGGGCAGCTCTTTCGGCTTCCTCTGCTATCCCGGCTGGAGCCGGTCTACGGTCGCCTGTCCGAGGCGCTGCAGACCTATCGCGATCATCCCGGCGCCCTGGCCCGGGCCTACGGCATCGGCCTGGCGGTCATCGTCACCTCCAACCTGGTCAACTGGGTGGTGGCCACGGCGGTGGGGGCTGGGATACCGTTGCGATACGTCTTTCTCTTCAACCCCATGCTCGCCTTCGCTCCTCTGATCGTGCCCTCTCTGGGGGGGCTGGGGGTCAATCAGGGGGCCTACGATCTGCTCTACTCCAGCCTGGGCGGGGTAGTCTCGCCCGCGGGAGCGCTCGCCGTCTCGCTGCTCATGCAACTCATCATCTACACCAGCAGCCTCCCCGGCGGGCTCCTGTGGCTGCGCAAGCGACGCCGAACGCTGGCCGTCGAGACCAGCCACAGAGGCACAGAGGCACAGAGAGGCTGATTGGACGAGATCAACGGGCTGACCGAACAGATCATAGAGGCAGCCATCGAGGTCCACCGCCACTTGGGGCCGGGGCTTCTGGCAGTGGCCCACGAAGAGGCTTTGGCGCCGGAGCTGCAGCTGCGACGTGTCCCGTTCGCTCGTCAGGTGGCCGTACCCTTCGTCTACAATGGTCACCCCATCGGTGACTACCGCCTCGACCTGCTGGTTGGCGACAGCGTGATCGTGGAGATCGAGAGCGTGGAGAGACACGATCCGGTCTTCGAGGCGCAACTGCTAACCTACCTGCGCCTGACCGGCAAGAGAGCCGGCCTGCCCATCAACCTCAACACCCGCCTCCTCAGGCAAGGAGTGAAACGTCTCATCCTATGAGCTCCTCTGTGTCTCCGTGCCTCTGTGGCAGTGACATCCTCCTCGTCAGCCCCACCTCCCGCGTGTGGGACTCGCGGGCGCACATACACATGGGCCTGGGGTACCTGGCCGGGTCCCTCCTTGAGCACGGCTACCGGGTGGACATCTTCGAGGAGTCGGTGGAGGACCGGTCCCTCTCGGACCGGCTGGCATCTGCCTCCTACGACGTCGTAGGCATCTCGAGCCCCACCCCCCTGATCGAGGAAGCCTGGCAGTCGGCCGAGGTGGCCCACCGCGCCGGCGCCATCACCATACTCGGCGGACCACACCTCACCCTGCATCCCGGCGAGTCCCTGGAGAAGCCCCAGGTGGACCTGGTGGTGCGCGGCGAGGCCGAGGATACCATCATCGAGGTGATGCGTGCCCTGCAACGCGACCGCGGCCTGGAGGGAGAGGGCGGACGCCGTTTTCGGGCGGAGGTCTGGGGTGGCATCGCCGGAGTCTCGTTCCGCGACGAGCAGGGCAAGGTGGTGCACAACCCCGGACGGTCC
Source organism: Anaerolineae bacterium (assembly GCA_013178015.1). Taxonomy (NCBI): domain Bacteria; kingdom Bacillati; phylum Chloroflexota; class Anaerolineae; species Anaerolineae bacterium. Next base: position 68,640 of record JABLXR010000005.1, on the reverse strand, counting down.
CTGCGCCAGGACGTGGATGCCCTGCCCTGGCCCGCCTATCACCTCTTCCCCATCGAACGCTACACCAACCTGCAGCCCCTCACCGACGGCCTGCAGAAGCACGCCCGCGCCTACACCCTGCTCACCTCGCGCGGCTGCCCCTACCAGTGCATCTACTGCTCCAAGCCCATCACCGGCAACACCTGGCGCGCTCGGTCCCCGGAGAGGGTGGTAGAAGAGTGGGCCTATCTGGTGCGGGAGATGCGGGCCACCGAGATCGGGGTCACCGACGACGTCTGGAATCTGGACCTGGATCGGGCCAAGCGCATTTGCCATCTGCTCATTGACGAGGGCCTGGCGTCGGTCCCCTGGGTGACCATCCACGGTATGCGAGCGGACCACACTGACGCCGAGCTCTTTCGCCTCATGAAGCGGGCTGGCTGCAAGCGTGTGGGCTTCGGGGTGGAGAGCGGCAACCAGGCCATCCTGGACTCCATCAAGAAGCGACAGAAGATCGAGGACGTGCGCGCTGCCTTCGCCAACGCCAAGGCTGCCGGACTTCAGACCATGGGCTTCTTCATCTTCGGCCTACCGGGAGAGACCGAAGAGACCATGGAGGACACCATTCGGCTGGCGCTAGAGCTGGACCCGGACCTGGCCAACTTCATGATGGCCGACCCGTTGCCCGGGACGGAGCTGTACGAGATGGTGCAGCGGGAGGGTCGGCTGCTGGCGAGCGGATACCACGACCTGGCCATTCACGGTGAGCGCGCCCGCTTCGAGATGGGCGACATGACGGCGGGGTTGGTGGAGCGCAAGTTCCACGAGGCCTACCGGCGCTTCTACTTTCGTCCCCGCCGGATCTGGCAGCGCGCCACCTCCCCCGACACCTGGCGCCGCCTGCCCACGTACGTGTCGAACTTCGGGCGGTTCTTTGTCAGGAGGTAGGGGGTTGGCTCAGGCGGCTTGGGCCGATGAGGATTGGCCGATTGCGGCATTGCGCCGCCCGCCACTAGAGACGGCTCAGAATCTCCGCTGCCTTGCCCTCGAAGAGGGACTGCCACTCCGGCGCCAGCACGCAGTCGCTGTCCTCCTGGGCGCCGCCCCTGTTGGCGAGTTGGTCAGCGGTTGGGGCATAGTAGATGTAGCCATTGGTGCAACCGGATACGAAGGTGTACCGATGAGGCGACGCTCGTTTGATATTGAGGCCAATCTGCACCGACAGCTCCCCCGGGAAGGTAATCAGGACCCACTCCCCCACCCTTAGGCCAGCCACTTCCACCGATATGCTGCCCTTCTTCAGCGCGGCAATCCGGCCCCGGTGCTTCTCTAGCAGGGCCAGATTGGTCTGCACTCTGGTCAGCTGTTCCATGACGTGCACGTTGCGGAGGTACTTCTCCATTTCTCGTCTGTTCTCAGCATCAAGGCTCCTGAGGTGCTCTCTCCCTATCTGCTCCTCATGAAGGTAACCATACGAGTAGTAGGAGGGGAAATCAGGAAACAGCCGATGCTTGGTCATTAGATAGACGAACGTTCTCAAGTTGAGGTTGGTGCCTTCGAGGGAGCCCAGGAGCCGCAGCTGCTCCGCCCGAAGCGCCTCGATGTGCGGTGATAGGTCGGCCGTAGGAAGCTCGACCATCTCGCTAATGAGCTCGATGCTGCCACCGGGCCTGGTCCGTATCTGCCTGATGGCCGCCAGTGTACTCAACCCGAGCAGGCTGCCAAGCACCTCGGCGTTCTTAGGAGCGTCCACCCCCTTGTACAGAGCCGGGTTCACGTCCCCAGCGCAGCCCTGCAGAAAGAGCGCAATGGCGCCCTCGCCTAGGCTCCTTTCGATTGCTGCAGAGGCGAAGCCCGTCAGGTCCGCGGTGTTACCCTCGCTGGGGACGCCCTGTATCGGATGGCAGGCGAAGTTGTAGACCACCGCCAGTGTCTGTCCAGTGGCTCGGTCCAGCCGCAAAATGCCAATCTGGGGGTCAATTGGGCCGACGCCGATCACTTCATCGTCTGGAGGGAGGGCATAGGCTCGGCGGGCATCGGCTTCCCGGCCGTTCCTCAACCGAAAGCGCCGGTTCTCCTGGATGCGGTCCTCGTGGCCAGCGCCAACTCCAACATGCACGGGCTCCAGGTTCCGCCACGCTTCCCTGATCGCCTGAATGGTCCGCTCCTCAACATCATCGCACACGATCCCATGGCAGTGGCTGGCGCTGACCAGCACGTGAGTCGGGGCAATACCCAGTTCTTTCTGAAGACGCGAACGCACCCCGGGTAAGTAGTGGTCGGCTACCGGTCCGATCTCTCCTATCGCGACCGCATCGAGCGAGACAATGACCACGGCAGTGGCGCTGTTCTTCAGCGCCAACGCCCTGACATACAGGCGATCGTTGGCCGCTCCGCTGGCGGTGCCGGTCACATCCACCTTCGCCGCCCCGGCCCAGAGCTCGCTCATGCCACCGGTACCTCGACACCGGGCCTGCTGACGTACCGATTCCGGTTGCTGAAGGCGCTCGATCAGTTGCGACGCATCTGCCACAGTATCCCGCCTTGCGTTCCCCCACCACGGCTACTGTGAGGGTGGACAGAAAGCAGCTCGGTCAGCCCTGCCGGAGGCGCTGCGATCCCGGAAGTGGAACCTGGCACCGCTGCTCACGTCCCTGTTACGCCGGAGATGGCGATGCCCTGCACCACGTAGCGCTGCATTAACAGAAAGAAGATGAACGTTGGCAAGAAAGCCACTGTAGCTCCGGCAAGCTGGAAACCGGCGCCACCGATCCGCATGACCATGGTGGCCAACCCCACCGTCAGAGTCCGCATGCTGCCGGAACTGGTGGCAACGAGGGGCCAGAGGAAATCGTTCCAAGCGCCCAGGAAGCTGAGCGTGGCGATCGTCGCCAGCGCCGGCTTGGTTAGTGGCAGGAGGACCTGCAGATAGATGTCGAAACGGCCGGCACCGTCTATGTGTGCGGCGTCGTCATAGTCCCTGGGGATGGTCATCATCTGCTGGCGGATGAGGAAGGTGCCGAATACGTTCGCGGACGACGGCAGGATCAGAGCCATGTACGTGTTCGCCCAGCCGAGCCTGGACACGATGATGAACAGTGGAACTGTAGTGACAGTGGATGGGACCATGAGGCTCGCGACTAGCATGAGGAAGATGGCGTCGCGGCGCCAGAAGCGCCCTCGAGCGAACGCGTAACCACCCAGAGAGGAAGTTGCCAGGTTCGTCAGCACTACGCTCGTCGAAACGAAGAAGCTATTCAGCAGCCAGCGGAGAATACCGCTGCGCTGGAACAGCACAGCGTAGTTCTCCAGGCTGATCCTCTCCGGAATGAGCCCGATGGGGAAGTACATGAAGCTGAAGTCAGGCCGGAGTGACATCGAAACCATGTACGCGAACGGCCCAGCCGTGATCGCGGCAAGGCTTAGGAGCACCAGGTAGGTCAGCAAGTTGCTCAGAAGCGGCCTTATCCATCTCGCTGCAGCTGCTGGCGACGACCCGACGCGGGAAACCTCTGGCCCCGAGACGCGCTCAGCCCACTCGACCACCGCTTGCCTCCTCAGTACATCTCCTCGCCCCAACCGGTGATCTTGCGCTGCAACACAGTGGCAACCATGATGACCGCGAACAGCGCCAGAGAGACGGCTGAAGCATAGCCCATGTGGTAGCGGACGAACGCTGTCTGCCATATGTAGTACACGGGGCTGATGGTGGCATACATAGGGCCGCCGCCCGTCATCGTGTAGACCAGGCCGAACATCTGGAAGGCACCGATGATGGTGATGGTCAAGATGAACACGGTGGTGGTGCTCAGCATCGGGAGCGTCACGTGGCGGAACAGCGCCCAGCTATCGGCCCCGTCCATCTTCGCCGCGTCGTACAGAGTCTCGGGAATGCTCTGGAGGCCGGCCAACCACAGAACCATGTAGTATCCGGCGCTCGTCCATATGTTGATCCCTGCCAGCGACGGTAGGGCCAAGTTGGTGTCCACCAGCCAGAGCTGCGGCGGGATCCCTATCAGTCCCAAGAGGTAGTTCAGAGGCCCTTCCCCCCTCGGGATAAGAGCGAAGTTCCAGATCACGGCGATCACGGCGGTGGAGGTGACCCAGGGCAGAAAGTAGGCGCTCCTGAAGAAGTACATGCCCCGGATTCGCCGGTTTGCCAGCAAGGCGAGCCCCAGCGAAACAGCAGACACCGGCAGCACGAACATCAACACGTACTTAGCGATGTTAGCGAAGGACTTGGCGAGGATTGGGTCGGTGGCCAGCCGGGCAAAGTTGTCCAGTCCAATGAACTTCCTTACGCCAATCAGGTCCCAACGCTGGAAGCTCAAGTAGACGACGAACACGTAGCAGGAGAGACTGAAGAGGAGGAAGGCCAGAACGTTAGGCGCGATGAACAGGAACCAGCCTGCTTGATCCTTCGCCTTGCGCCAGAATCTCGTCCGCGTTGCCCCTGGTGCTTGATCCATCAGCTGTACTTGTCGCATCACTGTCACTGCCTCCCAGGGGGCCAGCCCAGCAGCTGCGAGGATCCGGGTCTGCTGGTTCGGCTGTCTTGGGTGGCTCTGATTAGCTGCCAGACCAGCTCGTAGTTCTCCACCGGGACATCGGCTCCAATCGAGTGAGACCCTGCCACCAGTCCCCCATCCTCCGCTATGCTCAACAGCCGCAGAACGTGGGCTTCGATCTCCGACCGTGAGCCGGCCGGTAAGGTATGAGCGTTGTCTAGGCCACCGATGAAAGCGAGCCTTCGCCCGTACTTCTCCCGCAACCGTACCGCGTCCATACCCGCCTTGTACTCCAGAGGGTTGATGGCATCCACGCCGGCATCCACCAGCATATCGAGCACGCTCTCGATGTTCCCATCGGAGTGGAAGATCACGATGCGGGCCCCGGCTTGGCGGTAGGCGCCTATCATCTTTCGGTAACAGGGCAGGAACACCTGCTCGAAGGTCGCTGGCGAGAACACCGGACCATGGTTGCTGCCGATGTCATCATCCAACCACATGCCAGTGTCATAGAGATCGTACCGGCGCATCGTCTCCAGCCCTATGGCGATCAGGTGGTCCGCGACTCTCATGGCGAGCTGGCAGGCGAACACTGGATCTTCTGCCAAGTCCATCAACCACTGCACTGCGCCCCGCAGGTACGAGCTACGAAGGTAGGGACCGCCAGTCTTGCCGAACACGCACCGCCTGGCCTTCCTCCTTGCCACCTCATCCCGAGGCGGAAACCGCGAATCTAGTGACGCGCTCTCGAACTCAAGTCGGTCCAGATCCCTCTTCCTCGGAATGGCCACCTCGATGACCTCGAGGGCCTGGGTCGGGTACGTCCACTTGTCCTCGAACTGGGCCGTCCCACGGCGTCGCCGGACATCCCCCCACCCAGTCCTCTCCAGCAAAGCTTCACCAGCCTGGCCCACCACCCCCTTTGCCGATGGGAACGGGGTCTCGTCGGGAGTCAAGACCTCCATGTCGATCTCGTAGTACTCCCGCGGATCGGAATCAGGACCCAGATTCTTCTGGCGGCGCCAGCGTCTGGTCCACTCCGGAGAGAACTCATCGAAGATGGGAACCCGATCTGTCTTCTGGAAGCTCAGCGCCGCCAGCACTCTCTCCTTGCTGGTCATGGAGAGCCACGCCTCCGGACGTCAGCGCAGTTCGCTCTGTGCACAATGCGCCCCAGCTGCGCAGTGTACCGCGTTTGGGAGGTGACCAGGCACTCCCGGCACCGCCACATCGGCAGCAGCTCGGGAGTGCCGTGCCTCATCGCCCGCGTCTGGCTACACCGCGGCCAGTTCCTCTTGGATCTTGGCGTTGAGCTCTGCGGCCGCCGCCGTCATTGCTTCCTGCGGGGTCATCTTGCCCAGCGCAGCCGCCTGTCGGTAAGGAGCATACGTCAGCTTTCGTAGTTGGTACCAGGCGAAGTTGTCCTGGTTCATCTCCGTGTATGGTGAGTTCGCCTCCATGAACGCTATCTGTTCTGGCTCTGTCTGCCAATACTCCTTTGCCTTCTCTCCCGGCGGGGTGTAGCCAGTGGCGGAGCAGTAGAAGCCGGCATTCTCCGGCCTGGCCATCCAGGATAGCCACACCGCCGCGGACTTGTCGCTGTTCCTGAAGATGGACCAGCAGTCGGCCCAGCCAGGTTTCACCTGTCGCACATTCTTCAGGGCTGGGCACAGTATCATCTCGATCTCGGGTGCCTGGCGCATGGCCATGACGTAGCTCCCCGCGGTCATGGCCGAGCTCAGCACCTGCCGCCCCTGCAGGAAGTAGTCGCTGGTGCTGGTCACCTCCTCCTCCGAGCCCACTGCTCCCTCAATGGGCACCCACCCATTGACGAACATCTCGGCCTCGAAGGCACAGGCAGCCACGCCCGCTTCGCCGTCAATGAGGCTGGTGTTGCCATCGTCGGTCAGCTCCCGTCCCCCTGCCTGCCACACCCAGCCAGTGAAGGTATAGCAGATGGAGACCGTAGTCCCGGCCGTGAGGAAGTAGCCCTTCTCCGCCGCCAGCGCACCTAGCTCCCGGAAGTCGTCCCACGTGGCAGGAGGCGTCTCCGGATCCCATCCTACCTCGGCAACCAAAGCCTTGTTCGCCACATAGCCATCGCAGTAGAACGTTTTCGGGTACATGATCCGCTTGCCCTGCCAGGATAGCCCCGCGTACAGCGTCTCCGGGATGTCGGACCATACCTCCGGGCCCAGGATGTCATCCAGCGGCTCCATGCAGTCGCTCCGCCCGAACTGCTGGATCGTGTCAATGTCGGTGGCGGCTATGTCAGGTGCCTGGCCAGCAGCGTAGGCCGCCAGCATCTTCTCGCGACGGCCGCCCCACGGCAGGATCTCGATGGTGGTCTTGATATCGGGGTACTCCTCATGGAATCTCTCCATCAGCGGATCCCAGATGATACCCTGATCGTCCTCCGTCATCGGGAACGTCCAGATGTCGAGTGCACCAGATGCGACTGGCGCAGCAGTGGTAGCACCAGCCTCCTCTTGCTCAGCGACGGGCGCCAGCGTTGCCGGGGCACAGGAGGCCAGGATGGCCCCTGCAGCCGCGAACGTGCCCGCCTGGAGCAAACCGCGCCGTGTGTATCGCTTGTCGCCGTTCATCTGCTTCCTCTCCCTCCCATGAACACGCAGCACCTGACGAAACGCCGTGACTATACGGTCACCAGCACGCTCTCGTCCCTGCCTATTGGCATACTCGCGAACTTGTCGTGACACCTCCTTTCACGTAGCCACGCTATGGGGAGGATTCCCCTGGCTCCCTGCACTTCCTGACCCCCAACCGGCTCCTCCCAGGCGTCTCGCTGACTGCATCGGCGAGCCAGCCGCCTTGTCCATCGCAGCGGGGACATCGGGCCTCACCCGACGGCTCAGCTGTCCTTGCCACCCTCCACTGCTGAGCCTCCGCAGAGTCTGTGAGGATGCTGGTGCCGGCAGCCTCGCACGAAGCGCTACTGCCGATTATACCCGGCCAACGCGCGCCCGAGTGCCCATAGCCGTTGACACAACACTGACAGAACTGCGACAATTCCTGTTGTGACCTGCGACTTCTTCCCCACTGGTACCAGACGATGGCACAAGTGACTGCCGAGGACGTGCATCAGGCCCTGCTTTCCCTCTACGTTCCAGCAGAACTCGCCAACTGCCGGCTGGCCAGCCTGTTGCCCGTGGCCCAGTCGACCGAAGACATGGTGGAAAGAGCCCAGCTGCTCCGCGGCAAGCTGTTGGATGCCATCGAGATGCTGCGACCCGCCTCCCGCTCCGCTCCCTCCGCCACCGCCTCCCGCGCCTATGACTGCCTGAGGCTCCGCTACGTCTCCGGCCTTCGAGTGGACGAAGTCGCCCGGCAACTGGCGGTCAGCCCGCGACAGGTCTATCGCGACCTGGGATGGGCCGAGGAACAGCTGGCCCGGCTGATTGAGTCAGACTGTTCGGAAGCCCAGGCCCCGGAACCTGACGAGAATCGCGCCGGGGCCTTCGAGGAGGAGCTCCGGCACCTGGCCCACAAGCCCGAAACTGTCCAGGTGGCGGGCCTGATCGAGGCCGCACTGGCCACCGTCGCCCCCCTGGCCCAAAAGCAAGGGGTGCACCTACGGGTCTGTAAGCCCGAGACGGAACTGGCGGTGGCCGTCACCCCCGCGGTCCTGCGCGAGGTACTCACCTTGATCCTGAGCGCCGTCGTTCAGGGGACAGCCGAACGCGAGTTGACGATCACGGTGGCGCGAACGCCTCGTCTGGTGACGATTACGATGCCCCTCGAGGGCTCGCGACGCCTTGCCCGACACGACCTGGTCCAGGCGGCTCTGCTGATCGCGCAGCAGCAGAAGCTGGACTATCGCCTCTGGACCGACGAGACCGGCAGGCAGAACCTCTCTCTCGAGCTGCCCCTGGACAAGCGGCGGCGGGCCCTGATCGTGGAGGACAACCCCGGCGCGGCGGCTCTCTACGAGCGTTACCTCGCTACCAGCGAGTGGGACCCGGTCCGGGTACCACACCCGCGCCTGGCGTGCGAATGGGTAGCCACCCGTGACATTGACGCTGTGGTGCTCGACATCATGATGTCCGATGCCGACGGCTGGACTGTCCTCAGAGCCCTGCAGGCAGACCCACGGACGCGGGAGGTGCCCGTAGTGATCTGCTCCGTCCTCAAGGACACGGAACTGGGCCGCTTGCTGGGAGCTGCCGCCTACCTTACCAAGCCTGTCTCCCGCCTGGACCTACTCAAGGCTCTGAGACAGGTGAGTCGCAGGAGTAGGCTGGCCTGAGCTGAGCCAGGCATGCCTGGATGAGCCCAACCGTCTCTCCCTCCGACAGCCCCACGGACTTGGTCACCGAGAAGGTGCGCGCGCTCCCGGCCAGCCCTTGGGTGGGGTCCAGAGCCGTGACCGCCACCAATCTAGGCTGAGGGTCCAGCTCCTCTTCCCGCAGTGACCGAGCCACCTCCCAGCCGTCTATCCCGGGCAGGGCCATGTCGAGAAGCACCACGTCCGGCTTGAACTTCCGCGCCAGAGCCAGCGCCTCCTCCCCGCTCCGGGCACAGGCGATCTCCGGAGCCCCAATGGACCCCACCTCCAGGTACCTCTCGATGAGACGGACGAAGGACGCGTCGTCGTCCACAACCATGACCCGACTGGCCCTCGGGCCGTTCCTGAGAGCCTCGGCCAGTCGGTCGCTATTAATCGGCTTCATCAGCCACTCGGCGAAGAGGTCACTGCCGACGTGCCTGCGGCTCCCGGGCAGGGAGCAGCTAATCACCGGCACCGGCTCAGGCAGTATGCGCGGCGCCAGGCCGAAGCCCTTCTCCCCGCTCTCCAGCGGGATATCGAGCAAGACGGCATCGGGGTGACGGTCATAGACCAGGCTTCGGGCCTCCCGCACATCGGCCGCCACCAGGAGTTCGTACCCCTCCAGCCGGCGAGAGAGGAAGGACGCCCCGTGCTCGTCACCCACTAGGACGAGCGAGGGCCTTCCAGCGGGCCGTGAAGTGCCCTGAGGACGCGGCAGGCTCAAGGGTGACACCTGCTTGGCCGTCAACGGCAGGCTGAAGCTAAAGGTGCTGCCCTCCCCGGGCTGGCTCTCGACCCAGATCCGCCCCCCGTGCATCTGGACGAATCTCTTGGCGATGGCCAGCCCCAGGCCACTGCCCGCGCTGCCCAGCCCACTTGCCGATGCAGCGCTGGCGCGGTGGAACTCCTCGAAGATGCGGGGGATCTCGTGAGCCGGGATGCCCGCCCCGGTGTCGGACACGGAGACCACTACCTCCTCGCCGGTGAACTCAGCCTCAACTTGAATGTGACCCCTCTCGGTGAAACGGCAGGCGTTGGCTAGCAAGTTCAGAATGACCTGCTGGATCCTCATCCGGTCCACGTTGAGTTGGGGCAGGCCCTGTGGCAGCTCCAACCTCAACTCAACGTCCTTGTTGCCGGCGAGCAGCCTCCTCGCCAGGTCTGCCGCCTCGGCTATCACCTGAGCGATGTCCACATCCTCGCGCCTCACGGGGATGTGCAGAGCCTGAACGCGGGCGAGGTCCAGGATGTCGTCCACCAGCCCCGAGAGGTAGCGGGCGCTTACCTGGATCTCGCTGATGTCCCGGCGCAACTCCGTCGTCCAGGTCACGTCGCCGTACACTTCCGGATAGCGCTGCATTACCTCCAGAAACCCCAGGATCGTGTTCAGCGGTGTACGCAACTCGTGGCTCACGGTGGTGGCGAACTGCTCCTTCAGCCTTCGGGCCTCCAGTGCCTCCTGCTGGGCAAGGGTCAACTCGCGCAGGCTTCGCTTCAGCAGGCCGTTTGCGGTGGTGAGTGCTTTGTTTAGCTTGTTCACCTCCTCCTGCCGCATCCGCAGCTCTCGAGACAGGTCCGCTGCATGCTGGGTGAACGCCCAGGCCTCCTGGAGATGAGCCCGCAGGCGTCCCGCCATGGGCGCACCCAGCCCGGCCACCATCATGAGCAGGAACAGCGCCTGGACTGCGACCCGATCCACCTCCGGCCAACGTAGAGCGATCACGGCCGCACCAGAGGCAGCGACGCCGACTCCCGCCGCCGGGTTCACCCCCAGGGCTGCCAGCAAGGCTGGCGCGGAGAGGAACAGCAGGGCATCGGCACAGCCGAGAGCTAGATAGGCAAGCACCAGCGCCGCCCACAGAAGCACTACCTGAAGCCCGACCACGTAGCGGCGGACCGCCGTGGGACTGCTCGTGCCCAGCCACAAACACACCGAGGTGACGACGAAGACCAGGATCAAGAGGCTCGGGTCCTCCGAGCCGCTGCTGAGCTGCTGGAACCACACCAGGTATCCGACCGCCGCTAGGACGATACCCGCCCTGAGGCCGACCTCACGCTGCAGCGCCCGCCAACTGAGCTCGATGGCGCCCGAAGGAGTCTTCAGCACCTGCCCCTCCCCCTCAGACTACTCACCCTGTGCCGATCGGCGCACCGCTGACCCGAACACGGGCAGGCTTGGCCCCCAGCGCTCCGGGCGCGGGAATGAGCGGGAAGGCAGTTGCGGCTGGCCGGTCGGCGGCCCACGCACTCCGCGGCAGGAAACAGCGGAGTGCTTCCCTGTTGGCTGAAGCGCACAAAGGGTACTGGCCCGAAGTCAGGTGACTCAGAGGGCGCGGCACCCCCTAGTGGTGGAACAGCCTCACCCCCGTATAGACCATCACCATCCCGTACTCATCGCAGGCCGCGATGACATCCTCATCCCGCACCGATCCGCCCGGCTGCATGATGTACTCCACCCCGCTCTGCGCCGCCCGGTTGATGGTGTCGGCAAAGGGTATGAAAGCGTCCGAGCCTAGCGTCACCCCTTTCAGGCCGGCGATCCACCGGCGCTTCTCCTCTGCCGTCAGCCGCTTCGGCACCTCGACGAAGGATTGTCGCCACACCCGCTCCTCGGCCGGGATCACGTCGTCCCGCAGGAACTGGTCAATGGCGTTGTCCCGCTCGGGCCGGCCCAACCCCTTCCTGAACCGGAGTCCCAGGACCGCCGGATGCTGGCGCAGCCACCACAGGTCGGCCTTCTGCGCCGCCAGCCGGGTGCAGTGCACCCGCGACTGCTGCCCCGCCCCGTTGCCGATGATCTGGCCGTCCTTAGCCAGGCACACCGAGTTGGACTGGGTGTATTTCAGAGTGACGAACGAGACCATCATGTCCCGCAGCGCTTCCTGGGAGAGATCCTTGCGGCGAGTGACGATCTCCCGGAACGACTCGGGCGTGGGCAGGGCCTCGTTCCGCCTTTGCTCGAACCGGATCCCGAATACCTGACGGGTCTCCATCTCCGGTGGCGCGTAAGCGGGGTCCACGAGAATCACCGGGTAGGCACCGCCTTTCTTGGCCTTGAGGATCTCCAGCGCCTCAGGTTCGTACCCCGGCGCGATGACACCGTCGGAGACTTCGCGGCGCAGGAGACGAGCTGTGTCCACGTCGCACGGGTCACTCAGAGCCGCCCAATCCCCGAAGGAAGACATCCGGTCGGCCCCACGAGCCCGGGCGTATGCTGCCGCCAGGGGAGAGAGGTCCTCCTCCTCGATGAAGTACGCCCGCCGCAGATCATCGCTCAGTGGCACTCCCACCGCTGCCCCCGCCGGGCTGACGTGCTTGAACGACGCGGCCGCAGGCAGGTCCAGCACCTGTCGCAGCTCCCGCACCAGTTGCCACGAATTGAGCGCATCCAGCAGATTGATGTACCCCGGGCGCCCGTTCAGCACCTCTATGGGCAGCGTACCCTCGTCCACAAAGACCCTCGCCGGCGTCTGGTGGGGGTTCATCCCATAACGCAGGCTCATTTCTCTTTCCGCCACTCGCGACCCTCCGTGATTGAGCTGGACGCAACTCTAGCGCAACCACGCCGCACCGCCAAGATAGGGAGGCCCACAGAGACACCGAGACACAGAGGATGGAACAAGGGAACTCCCCTTTGAGTGGATTGAGTCATGCCCGTACTCAGGAACGTCACCCGCTTCTCTGTGGCCCTACGCCTCTGGGGCCAGGGCACTTGCGGGCGAGCCGGTATGCCGCCAATATGCGCCGGGGAGGTGTACCCCTGTGCATACTCTCGGTCGGAGGCTCGGCCTGCCCCTAGCGACCGCCCTCTTGGCCGCCGCCCTCTGGGGCGCGACCGGAGGGCCCGTGCTGGCCGTTCACACCATCGGAGCCGATGACGCCGTGCTGCATCTGGCGGCGCGCACCGGGTTCCGAGCCGTAGTGCAGCTGCTGGAGTGGCGCCAGGTGGAGCCAGCGCCCGGAGAGCACTACTGGGAGTACCCCGATTTCCTGGTGCAGGCCTGCGAGCACTACGGCCTGAGCCTAGTGCTGCGCCTGGATCACCCGCCCGACTGGGCTCTGCGGCCCGGTGAGTCCCCTCCCCTCGATGTGGCGGCCTACGGCGCCTTCGTAGAGCGAGTGGCTCGTCGGTACCGGGGCCGAGTCCGGGCCTACATCATCTGGAATGAGCCCAACCTGGCCCTGGAATGGAACGGCCAAACCCCCGACCCCCAGGGATACGCCGAACTCCTCCAGGTCGGCACCCAAGCTGTCCGCATAGGCGATCCGGCGGCCTTGGTGGTGGCCGCCGGACTGGCCCCCACCAACCAGAACGATCGGGAGGCCGTGTCCGACCTGAGCTTCCTCCGGGCGCTGTACCCGCTCGGGGAGCGCCCTATCTGGGATGCGCAGGCGGTCCACCCCTATGGCTTCGCCCACCCCCCTGACGCCGCGGCCGACCACGACGGCCTCGTCTTCGCCCGGCTGGCAGTATGGCGGAGAATCCTGGCGGAGCAGGGCTCTCCCCACCTGCCCCTGTGGGTCACCGAGTTTGGCTGGACGGTCGGCCCGGCTTCGCCTCAGGACGCCTGGCAACTGGTGAGCCCGGAGCTACAGGCCCGCTACCTGGCGAGCGCAGTGGCGATGGTTCGTCGGGCCTTACCTTCCGTGGAGTTCCTGGCCGTGTGGAACCTGGCCCCCGCGTTGGCCGCCGATGACCCCATGTCCGGGTACGGACTGGTGGCTCCCGATGGCCAGGCCCGCCCAGCGCTGGTCGCCCTGAACCAGCAGATGCCCCTGCGGTGGTCGCGCCTCACCCGCGCCCTGTCCGGGCTGGCGAAGCAGCTCTTCGCCAACTCGGACGAGGTACAGGTGCTGGCACTGGACGCTCCGGTGCGACTGAGCGACACCGCCACCGCCTACGTCCATTGGGCCAAGCCCTACGGGGGCACCGCCCCCGCCCGCAGCTGGGAGGCCACCTTCTACCTAGACGCTCCTGGCTCGAACCGGTGGGATCTGGTCATGGAGACCATGCAATTGGAGGAGCGAGCCAACTTCGTCTACCTCAACGGAGAACGGCTGGCCGCCATCCCGGTGACAGGCAAGACACCTTTCGCCTCCGTGTGGACGACGGTGCATCTCGAGGTACCGCCGGGAATGCTGCGCTCGGGAGCCAACCGGCTCCGGGTGGAGTTGAGCCCCCGGCTGCGCACCCAGCAGGACGTGCGCTACGAGAGTGTGCAGCTCCGCAACGTGCGGTTGATCAGGCGGTAGGGCGCCGAGCGCGCCGGCCATTGGGGCGAACGGAGAGAACGGCACCCGCATCGCACCCACCGATCGCAGCTGAGACCCGGGCGTAGGCGCGGTACCCGTGACCCGGTAGGGGCAGGCCACCGTGCCTGCCCAGGGCGGACGCGGTGGTCCACCCTACCGCGCCAGCCCGCGGAGGGACCCCCGTGATGCTCAGAAGGAAGTCACGTACAGCCCGTCGTCGGTGCCTGCGAGGACGCTGCCATCATCGCCGACGTAGAGGGAATACACATCCCGCCCTTCTAGCCCCCACGTCTGCCATCTCCTCCCTTCATCGCCGCTGAACCAGACGCCACTCTCCTCGGTGCCCGCCAGTAGGGCGTCCGGCTGGCCTGAAGGAATAGCCAGGCTGTAGACGGTGACCGGGCCCGGGAGTTGCAAGCGCTCCCAACTATCGCCGCAGTCCTCCGTCCGCCAGGCTCCGGTGGTGGTCCCGGCGTAGAGGGTGCAGACGTCCCGGGGCGAGTGGGCCAAGGCGAACACCGTCTCGGGGGCGGGGCCGCAGCTCTGCCACGTCTCACCTCGGTCCCGAGTGCGGAAGAGGTCCTCTACCGTGCCGGCGTAGAGCCGTCCCGGCTCGAAGGGCGAGACCGCCAGGCTGTGCACGGACAGCGTCTCCAACCCTCGGTGCACCGGGGCCCAGGTTGAGCCGCCGTCCTCCGACGCCAGCACGTTGTTACCCCAGCATCCGGCGTAGAGGTGCGAGGGATGGTGGGGGTCGGCTGCCAGGGCGAAGACGGTCTGGCGGCCCAACTCCTCGGTCACCAGGGTCCAGGAACCATCCGCCTCCTCCAGCCGATGCACGCCCCAGGCGGAGCCGGCGTAGAGGCAACCGCCGGTCCAAATCAAGGCGAATGTAGCAGGAGGGCCGTTCCCGGCCTCGAGCCGGCGCCACGGGCCCTCCGGCGCTGGCGCCCGGTATACCCCGGTGGTGGTACCGGCATAGATGAAGCCGTCTTCGGCCCCGATCAGGGCGAGAACCGGGCGCCGGCCCGGAGCCTCGATTACGGTCTCCCACGTGGCGCCGCCATCGAGCGAGCGCAGCAACCCGGAACCCACTGTGCCGGCCAGAGCCGTCCCCTCGGGGCCAACTGCCAGGGCCGATATCTCGGGCCACGTTGGCGGGCCGTGGGCCGCCGACCAGGTCTCCCCTCCGTCCGTAGAGCGGTGTACGCCCCCATCGGCGGTGCCTACCAGCAGGGTGCCGCCGGCGCGAGCCACCACCTTGGCCGCGGTCTCCCCTGGCAGGGACACCTCGCGGCAAGCGCCGCCATCGGCCTCGCAGGCAAAGAGGTGACCGACGGAGATCAGGTGGACCCAGCCATCCTCTCCCAGGACTACGTCGTTGACGATGCCCACCGGGGCCTCCAGCCTGGACCACTCCCGGTGGGATTGGCTAGCGCACCACAGCCCCTCGTCGGCCGTCCCGGCGCAGACGAGCCCGGGGATCGAGGCCACAGCCAGCACGGAAGAGGTGGGCAGCGTCGCCCGCTCGCAGCCTCCGGCGGAGCAGGAGAACAGCCCCGCCTCCGCGGCGGCCCACACGCCCCGGGGCGCTCTCGCCAGGGAGTAGACCGGTCCGAGCAGCCCTGGGATCCGCGAGGTACCCTCCTCACACGCCGCCCACACACCGTCCACAGTGCCCACCCACAGACAGCCGCCGGGGCCATCCGCCAGCAGCGACAGCGGCGTCAGGCCAGCCAGGTCCTCTCCCAGCCATTCCCAAGACGAGGGGTCAGAAGAGGCACGGTAGACCCCGCCGGGCTCGTACAGGGCGGCCAGCGCCTGCCCGGAGGCGGAGAAGGTCACGTCGGTGACGGTGGAGGCGGCGGGCGAGGGGAACTCCACCCGGGACCACCGTCGAGGGGCGGAGGCGCACCCTCCCAGCACCAGCAACAGGATTAGCAGAGCTGCGAAGACGCCCGCGGCCCGCCGTGGGCGCCGCCTTGGCTGCCGGGCTGGGGCCGGGCGCACAGAAGCCCCGACCGGTGGGGTCGGGGCTTGCCTTTCGTGCTCGATCAGTCTAGCTGTACGACCAGGTCTGGGTCGAAGCCTGTCCCCCGGAGAGTCGGGTGACGTGAGCTGCCTGCGGGCCCTTCGGGGAGTCCTCGATCTCGAACTCCACTCGATCGTTCTCCTCCAGATTGCGGAAGCCGGAGCCCTCGATCGCGGAGTAGTGCACGAAGACATCCTTGCCACCGCTGTCCGGGATGATGAAGCCGTAGCCCTTATCCCGGCTGAACCACTTGACTGTTCCCTCGATTCGCTCTGCCATCTTACTGGCACCCCCTGTTGGGTAATCAACTGCCGTGCTACACTTTCCGACCTTGGGATGTCAGTCCTCAGGCGTCGCAATCGTGCAGTGGCATACCACCCGCGTCCGATCTTCCGGGTAGTGGACCCCTTATACCACATGTCGGTGGCCAGCGCCAGCCCCTGAGGGCGGCAAGTGCTCCAGACCAGTGGCTGAGAGAGATGCTCTGAGTCCATCGCGAGGAAGGCCCGCCCAGGGGCTCGGCGTTGCGCCGCCTGCCACACTGAGAGAGCCTCCCCAAGAGAGCCCGCCTCAGCCTGGGCACATTCGCGATGGTGCCGCCTTCCGTCCTGACCTCGGCCGCCGCTGCCCGGTCGGGAGATGGGACCAGGAAACGTAAGCGCACTAGTACCAAAAGACTGTACGACTGCCCAGTACTATGGTAGGATTGCACCAGGCATGCCGCAACAGCGGCTCCGCCCGGCCGTCCTCAGGCTGGTGGTGGTAGAGGAGTGCGCCGGCCAGAGCGCCGCGCGACAGGGTGCGGAGCCAAGTACATGCGCAGGCGTGTCCTGGAGGGATGGGGTGAAAGCGTTCCTGATTCTCCTGCCTCTGGCTGCCCTGGCGCTGACCGGATGCCGGCTCGCCACCGCAACCGCTCATGGAGGTGCGCTGGCCGTCGCTCCCGCACCTTCTCCGCAGCCCACGCAAGTGGAACCGGCTGCGGTGACCATCACCATCGTGTACGACAACTATGTTGACGACCCCAGCCTGAAGGCGGCCTGGGGCTTCTCCTGCCTGATTGACTACGGTGGCCATCTCCTCCTCTTCGACACTGGCGGAGACTCCGACGCGCTGCTGAGCAACATGGCTCTGCTCGGCCTCGATCCCGAGCGGATCGAGGCCGTCGTTCTCTCCCACATTCACAGCGATCACACCGGCGGGCTGGCCGGCCTGCTCAATCGGGCGCGGGGTGTGACCGTGTACGTCCCTCGCTCGTTCCCCGTCGGCTTCAAAGAGCAGGTGCGGGATGCCGACGCCCAACTGGTGGAGGTGGACGGGCCGAGGGCGATAATCCCTGGTGTCTGGAGCACGGGCGAGGTGGGAGAGGACATCCGCGAACAGGCGCTGGTCCTGGAGTCTGCAGAGGGGCTGGTGGTTATCACCGGCTGCGCCCACCCGGGCATCGTCAGAATGGTGGAGCAGGCCAAGCGAATCGGCGAAGACGTGGCCGTGCATCTGGTGCTGGGGGGGTTCCACCTGGGGAGCCAGAGCGCCGGCCAGATCGAGGGCATTGTCTCGGCTTTTCGCCGTCTGGGAGTGGAGAAGGTGGCGCCCAGCCACTGCTCGGGCGACACGGCGCGGGCGCTCTTCGCTGCCGAGTACGGGGAGGACTGTATTCTATCCGGCGTGGGCTGGAGCATCGCGCTGCAGTGATAGAGGACGCATAGCCAGCAGCGCAAGTGAGGTTAGCCCAGATGACGGCGACACGGTGTGCAGCTCCAGAGCAAGGGGTGACCGACGGGGGCAGCCTGAGACGCGGGGCGCGGACGGAGGCCTGCGACAGATCAGGCCATCGAGGTAAGCCTGCCGCTGAGTCCGCGATCGGGAGCGTGAGAGCCGAGGGTGGACTGGCTGCTGCCGAAATGGGCTGCCGAGGGCTTGCCCGTGAGGCGGACCGACTGCCAAGGAGAGGCTCATGACTGATACAGCCAAGCCGATATTCGAAGGTCGTTGTCTCATATCGTGTGGGATGCTATATCCGGAGATCCGCTACCTGAGGCAGACGGGCTTCCTCAATGCCCGACGAGTCCTCTTCACGCCACCCGGCCTGCACGCCCTCCCGCACAGGCTCGAGGAGCATCTGCTCCAGAGGCTGGCGCAAGCGCGAGAGTCATGTCGCGACCGTGACATCATCGTCGTCTACGGCAAGAAGTGCTACGTTGACGCCGATGATCCGCTCAAGCGGGTGGATACGATTCTGCAGGCGGCCGGGCCAGAGCTGGTGAGGGTACAAGGGGACTATGGTTACGACATACTGGCTGGCTTCGAAGATCGGCAGCAGATCAGCGGGGGCAGGCAAGACAAGATCTTGTGGTTCACGCCCGGCTGGCTCAGGAACTGGAAGAAGGTCTACCAGGGGTACTTCGGCTGGGATCGTGCCGATGCCAACGCCAACTTCCCCGGGTTCTACGACAAGATAGTGGTCCTGGACGGACTGGGCTTCTCCAAGCAGTACATTGCCGAGCACGCCGAGGAGGTCCTAGAGCTCTTCGACTGGACCGGCCTGGAGGTTGAGTTCCACCCCATCACGCTCGACCGTCTGGAAGGCTTGATGGCGGATGCCGTCTCCGTGCATTCCCCCCGCCATCGGTGAAGCGATGAGCGCAGAGGATGCAGCGAGATGGCGATCGTGACAGCGCAGCTGAGCATCTATCCCTTGCGTCAGGATACTATCGCGCCTGCCATTCGGGAGGCGGTGAACGTCTTGCGTCAGCAGGGTTTGAACGTGCGCGTCGGCCAGATGAGCACCTTGGTGTGGGGAGAAGGACACCTTGTCTTTCGTGGCCTCGAAGGCGCCTTCGTCAAGGCTATGCAGCACGGAGACACCGTGATGACGGTGACTTTGTCCAACGCCTGTGAGGTGCCCGAGGAGCCATGACTGGGATGGCGGTCGACGAGAATCCCTTCGACAGGTGGACTGCAGCTCACTACGAGGCCTGGTACGAGACCCCGGAGGGGCAGAGGGTGGATGCCCTGGAGAAGGCCGTCCTGGTGCGGCTGTTGAGGGCGTTCCCCGACGCACGCAGTGTGCTCGAGGTGGGCTGTGGCACGGGCCACTTCACTCGCTGGTTGAGCGAGCGGGGGCTGGCGGTCGTGGGGCTCGACCTGTCGGAGGCCATGCTGGCTCAAGCTCGACTGCTCGATGGTGTTCCACTGGTGCAGGGCAGCGCTGTCCAGCTTCCCTTTCCCACTGACGCCTTCGATCTAGTGGCGCTCATTACCACGCTCGAGTTTCTGCAATACCCCCAAGAGGCGCTCGGGGAGGCCCTGCGCGTGGCGGGGCGTGGCTTGCTGCTGGGGGTGCTCAACCGCTGGAGCTGGCTCGGCTTGCGGAGGCGGCTGGAGGGGTTACTCCGCCCCACCGTCTACAACCAGGCCCACTTCTACAGCGTTGCCGAGTTGGAGCGACTCCTGCGGTCAGCCTCCGGCGCGCAGGTCAGCATCGTGTGGTACACCACGCTCTTCCCCCGGTGGCCGCCATGCGAGCATGCTCGCATACCTTGGGGAGGATTCATTGGCATGGCTCTGGTCAAGGAGAGTGCACCATGATGCCCGTGGTCCCCCCGGCACGAGGGCACCTCCCGTGAGGGCACGTGCGGGGTGGGTGCGACGGAACGCCCCTCGTGAAGGGCTGCAAGCCTCGGCGACAGCATCTCACAGCCTCCCGGCAGCATTGGGCCGGCCACGTGGACTCCGGTCGGAACGGCCAGGCTGGCGCCCGGTCGGGCCGGTCGCCGGGAGTCGCGGGGGAGACTGAGGCCACACCGATGGCCCATGGTGATATCCGTGCGGATCACCGGCGGCTGCCATGATCAGAACCGCATACAGAAGAGGAGCACGCATGGCACACGAGCACAGAGTGATATTCCCCCAGTACGCCCGGGGCAGGAACGGCGTCTCGATTGAGGAAGGGGCGACGTTATGGGATCACGCCTGGCGGCTGGGGATTCAGGTAGCCAGCGCTTGTGGCGGCCGAGGGCAGTGCGGCAAGTGTGTGGTCAGGGTGGAGAGCGGAGGCGAGAGTCTGGCAGAGAGGACAGAGGCCGAGCGCAGATTCCCCCTGGCGCGAGACGAGCGGCTGGCCTGCCAGGCGAGGATCATATCAAGCGCTAGGGATGTCGTCGTCTACATCTGGGCGGCCGGTGAGTACACCATCCTCACGGAGAGCACGGACCAGGGGATGATCCGCCTGGATCCCCACGTGTCGAGGGAGGGGGACCGGGTCGTCTTGCGCGAGGAGCGGATCCATTCCCTGGGAGCATACGAAGGCGAGCTTCTCGGCCTAGCTGTGGATGTGGGGACCACTACCCTGGTAGCCCAGATCGTGGACTTGGAGAGCGGCGAGGTAGTGGCAACCCTGGCCTGCAGGAACCCCCAGGCGGCTTACGGAGACGATGTCATCTCACGGATCGGCTATGCCGACACTCACGAGGATGGCCTCCGACGGCTCCAGCGCGTGGTAGTGGAGGCGGTCAACTCGGCTCTGCGCACCTTCGAGGGAAGAGAGGGCCGGAGCACAGTGGATCACATCTACGAGGCCGTGGTAGTGGGCAACCCCACCATGCGCAATCTCTTTTTCGGCCTGAGCGTCCACTCACTGGGTACCAGCCCGTATGAGCCTCAAGACATTTCGCCCATCAACCTGGATGCCGATGCAGTCGGCTTGGAGATCAACCCCAGAGCCAACGTCTACGGCGCTCCTCTCGTGGCCGGCCAGGTGGGGGCCGACTGCCTAGCCGTCATTCTGGCGAGCGGCCTACACCGAGTGGAGCGTCCCGTCATGGTGGTAGATATCGGCACCAACGGCGAAGTGGCCATTGGGAGCCGGGAGCGCATCCTGGCCGCCTCAAACGCTGCCGGGGGCGCGTTTGAGGGCGCTACCGTGAGCTGCGGCACGGGCGCGATAGAAGGAGCCATCAAGAACGTCAGCATCCTGAATGGGGCGGTCCGGTATGAGACCATTGGGGACAAGCCCGCAGTGGGCATCTGCGGGTCAGGTCTCATAGACCTGCTGGCCGAGATGCTGAAGAACGGAATTATCGATCGGAGCGGCAGGCTGGCCCAGGCCTACAGGGCAGCTAATGAGTTTGTCATCTCCCAGAACGGCCGCAGGATCGGCATCACTCAGAAGGACATAAACGAGCTGAGGCTGGCCAAGGCGGGCTCCGCCCTCAACCAGCAGACCCTGATGCGCAAGTACGGGGTCGACCTGGAAGGGGTTGACAGGATCTATCTGGCGGGGGGGTTCGGCAACTACGTGAGCCTGGATAGTGCCATGGCCATCGGCGTTCTTCCGGCCAGGAAGGAGAAACTGGTCAAGATCGGCAACGGCGCTCTGACCGGGGCCAGACAGATGCTGCTTTCTCGGGAGAGGAGAGCCGATGCTGAGCGGATCGCCCCCCGCATCGGCCATGTCAAGCTCTCGGAGGAGGCTGATTTCCTGGACCGCTACGTGCGTGAGCTCTACCTCAGGCCCTGGCCATAGGCCTACACTCCGCCGCTCAGGGAGTGTAGCCGTTCAGGCAGCCTTTGGCCTGATGGGTTCAGTAGCCGGCCTATCCGGCTGTGAGTGGGAGAGATGAAGGCGCTAGCTGATGCGGTGACCAACGCCAAGGGATTCATGGCCCGACAGAAGCTCAACTACCGGGTGGCGGTGGGTCGTCAGGCCATGAGCAGCTTCCTCATGAACCTGACGGCCCAGTACGACTCGATCTACGTCACCGGGCTGGGGGCTAATCCGGTGCAACTTGGCAGCATCAGCAGCATAGCCTCTGCCTTCGGGGCGATGCTCTCGCTACCTGTCGGCTGGTTGGTGGACCGGTACAGCCTCAGGAAGCTGTACGCGTCGGGCGTCCTGCTGACGGCCGTGGGCACCCTCCTATACGGGTTGGCTCCCACCTGGCACCTGATCGTCCTGGCAAGCATCGCCATGGTCCCCGCCTCCCAATTCCTGAGCGCAGGATGCAGCGTCATCTGCCGAGATTCTGTCGCCAACAGGGATAGGGTCACGGCCCAGAACACCTGTGTGACCCTGGCCAGTCTGAGTAGCCTGGTGGCGCCCATGATCGCGGCGGCCCTGGTCGCCCACTCCGGGGGGCTGACGACAGAGGGCATCCGGCCCCTGTACTGGATCCGGGTGATAGGCTACCTCATGGTCTTCCACCTGGTCTTCCGCTGGCTGCAGGAGCCGTCTCACATCCGAGGGCTGCACGGCATCAAGCTGAGGGACGTGGCGGCGGACTTCCGGCAACTCCTCGATACCGGTAGCCCGCTCAAGAGATGGACCGCTGTGGCCATGCTGACGTCCATCCCGCTGGCGATCACCACTCCCTTCATGCAGCTCTACGCCTACGAGTTCAAGGGGGCCAATGCCGTGATCCTGGCGGCCATGACGACTGCCATGATCCTGACCCGGCTGGCCTTCGGCATTCCCCTGGGACGGTTGGCCGATAGGTTGGGCCGGAAGCGCCTTATCTATGCCCTCACGCCGCTATGGTACGGCGCCTTCATCTTGCTGGTCCTGGCGCACGATGCCTACATGCTCATAGGCGCAGCCGCGCTGTACACCTTCTACAGCATCTCGTCGGGGGCCGCAGGTGCCATGGGTCTGGAGTTGGTACCGGCTGAGATGGCCGGCCGATGGCACGGGGTGCTGGGGGTACTGGGCGGCGTGGTTACCATTCCGGCGCCCGTCATCGGCGGCCTGATCTACCGGCACTGGAATCCCGCGTGGGTATTCCTGTTGCCCATCGTCATTGACCTGACGGTGCGTCTGCCCCTTCTGGCGACCGTGCCTGAGACCCTGCACCGCGACCTACGACATGATGGCGCCGGCCGCTAGAACGAGCGACTGGGCCACAGGAGCGGCGCCCGGAGCCCGCCCGTCACCGTACCGTCACATGAGGAGTGTGTCATCATGGAGCTTAGATGCGCCACCTGCCGGGTACAGGCCTGCAGGGCTGCACCGGGAACCAAGCCATACCCAGCCTTCTGCCCCATGAGCCACAGTGCCGATATCTTGGCCGACGCCAGGCGAGCCTACGACGACCGGGCGACGCAGGAGTTCGCTCTGGCCGCCGCCCGCACCGAAGCCGACCGATACCCTCTGGAGCCCCGGGTGGAGGAGGTGATGAGCTTCGCCCGCCGCATCGGGGCCACGCGCCTGGGCATTGCCTCCTGCGTGGGGTTGATACGGGAGGCCTCGATGCTGCAGGAGATCCTCGAAGCTAACGGCTTCGAGGTCGCCTCCGTGTGCTGCAAGGTAGGCTCCATTCCCAAAGAGGAGATTGGCCTGACGGACGAGGAGAAGATACGCCCGGGCCAGTTTGAGGCGCTCTGCAACCCCATCAGCCAGGCGACGCTGCTGAACCGGGCAGGGACGCACCTGAACGTGGCGGTGGGATTGTGCGTGGGACACGATAGCCTCTTCTTCCGCCACTCGGAGGCGCCCGTCACCGTCCTGGTGGCCAAAGATCGGGTCACGGGGCACAACCCGGCGGCGGTGCTCTACACCAGCCACTCCTACTACAGCCGGCTGAAGCGATAGGGGGAGCCATGCGCAAGACCATCGGCATCATAGGGGGCATGAGCCCCGAGAGCACTCTGGTCTACTACGAGCACATCCACTGGACGTACCGCGCTCATCACGGCGATGTGAACTACCCGCCCGTCGTCATCTACAGCGTGCCCTTCGCCGACTGCCGCCGCTGGACCGCCGATCAGGCCTGGGAGGAGGCCGCGGCCGCCCTGGGCGACGCCGCTCGCCGGCTCCACGCTGCCGGAGCCGACTTCGCCCTCATCGCCACCAACACCATGCACATCGCCTTCGAGTCGGCCCAGCGCCGCTCCCCCATACCGCTGCTCCACATCATTGACGTGACCGCGGAGGCGATCCTGGCCAGAGGGCTCACGCGGGTGGGGCTACTGGGGACTACCACCACCATGCAGCATCCCTTCTACCGTGACCGGCTATCGGCCTACGGTCTGACGGCGGTGGTGCCCTCTGCCGACCAGCAAGAGCAGGTGAGCCGCATCATCTACGAGGAGCTGACCAACGGGGAGGTCCGGCCCCAGTCCAAAGCCACCTACCTGCAAGCCATCGCCGAACTGGAGGCGCAGGGGGCTCAAGGTGTCATCCTCGGGTGCACCGAGATCCCCCTTCTCATCGGGCAGGACGACCTGGCTCTGCCAGTATTCGACACTACCCGCCTCCACGCGGAGGCAGCGCTGGCCGTCGCTCTGGAGGAGCGCCCTCTCCCAAGGGCGGGGCGAGGCACCTAGACCGACCTTCACCCTGGGCCATCAGGCCCCTCGGCCCGGCGCCCGCCCTGGGGCCTCCTGCCCTCCCCCGCGAAGGCGGCAGTTGCCTGCCCGCCGGGAGGTGCGTCAGACCGGGCTCTGGGGCGTACTGCGCCCCGGCCGGGGGGACCCGGCCGGACCAATCCACTTCCTCAATGGACTGCGCCCACAGGGGCAGCATTGGCTGTTTACAGGCGCCATGCCCGCAGCTACCCTATAGTGGATGCATCCATTAGGAGAGCGGCCGTGCAGGTGACCGTTGATAGAGAGGGCAAGGTCCCTCTCTACCGCCAGATTGAGCAGCAGATACGCGCGCTCATATTGGAGGGGATCCTACCCGCCGGTCACAGGCTGCCCTCGGAGCGGGAGCTGGCCGAGCGCCTGGGCGTCAACCGCACCACTGTGGTCAACGCCTACGGCAGCCTGGCCGCCGATGGCCTGGTGGAAGGGCGCGTCGGCGTGGGTACCGTGGTGCTGGGCGCGACGGAGGAGCTCGCCGAGCCGCCCGCGCTTCCTCTGGCCTGGTCTGGCCTGATGCGGTCCCGTCCTCGGTGGCCGGAGACGGGCATCGGCGAGAGGGTGGCCCAACTGAGCTCCCGGCCGGGCGTGATCTCCTTCGCCACTGGGGTGGCAGACATCACCGGCTCTCCGCACCTGGCCCTGGCCCAGGTGGTCCAGAGAGTGGTCAATAGCCGCATGGCCGCCCTCCTGGAGGATTCGCCCATCGCCGGTCTCACTCCGCTGCGGGAGGAACTGGCACGGGAGCTCAGGTTCAAGGGATGCCGGGACGCTTCCGCCGGCCAGGTGATCGTCACCTCTGGCACCCAGCAGGGGCTCTACCTGGTAGCGCGCTTGCTGCTGGACCCGGGTGACGTGGTCCTGGTCGAGTCTCCCACCTACCTGGGAGCCCTTTCCGTGTTCCGCTCCATTGGAGCCCGGCCGGTGGGCGTGCCCGTGGACGACGAGGGCATGCAGGTGGAAGCGGCAGGACACTACCTCGCTCACGCCGACGTCCGCCTGATCTACACCAACCCCAACTTCCAGAACCCTACCGGCAGCTTGATGAGCCTCGACCGCCGGGCGGCGCTGCTGGCCCTGGCCCGGCGCCACCAGATCCCCATCCTGGAGGATGACCTCCATGGGGAGCTTCACTTCGAGGACCCCCTGCCGCCGCCCATTCGCTCGCTGGACGACGGGGGCTACGTGGTGTATCTGGGTGGTCTCTCCTCCCTGCTAGGCTCCGGGTTGAGGTTGGGATGGGTGCTGGCGCCGCCTCCCATCGTGGAACCCCTCCTGCGGCTGCGCCAGGATATGGACCTCCACCCCAACAACCTGGTGCAACTGGTGGTCCACGATCTGCTGCGAGGTGAATCCTTTCCGGCCCATCTCCACTGGCTGAGGCAGACGTTCCGCCGCCGCCGGGACGCCATGCTGCAGGCGCTGGAGCGACATATGCCGGCTGGCGTCGGCTGGAGCCAGCCGGCGGGCGGGCTGTACGTGTGGTGCGCGCTGCCGGATGGGGTGGCCTCGAGCGACCTGCTGGAGCGAGCTGGGGAACTGGGAGTCTCGTTCGCCCCTGGGCCCATGTTCTTCACCCACGCGGGCGGTGAGGGCTTCATGCGCCTGGGGTTCGCCTTCCGGAGCGAGGGCGAGATCGCCGAGGGAGTGCGCCGGCTAGCCCGGGCGATCGAAGACCTGGCCCGGAGGCCAGGCGTCCGCCGCGCCGATCCCAGCCAAGAGCGCCCGTTCGTGTGATGCGTGATGCGTGATACGTGATACGTGACATCCACTCTCGCCGATACAGCCCACGTGTCACGCATCACACATCACGTATCACGCATCATTCTGCAGAGGCAAGGAGGTTACCGGATGTTTCGCAACTGGAGCGCTTCCCGATTGGTGGTCGCCGGCGTTCTGACCGCCGTGGTGGCCGTGCTGACGCTCATGGTCAGAGTGCCCATCGCCCCCACGCGAGGCTACATTCACCTCGGTGACGCCGGGGTGTACTTCGCCGCCTTCGCCTTCGGGCCGGCCATTGGCTTCGTCGCCGGAGGGTTGGGCACGGGGCTGGCCGACGTCCTGGGAGGTTACGCCCACTGGGCGCCGTTGTCCTTCCTGTTCCACGGCTTCCAGGGGCTGGTGGCGGGCTACCTGGCCCTGCGGGGCGGCCGAGGCGGCCATCTCCTGGGCTGGCTGGTGGGCTCGATCATCATGATCGGCGGGTACTTCCTGGCCGAGGTCATCCTATACGGGCTGGGCCCCGCCGCGACCGAGGTGCCCGGCAACCTGAGCCAGGCTATCGCCGGCGGGCTGATCGGGCTACCTCTGGCAGCCGCCATCCGGAGGGCGTGGCCTCCGGTGCAGCGGTTGGCCACCCCCACCACCTGGCGGGAGCGCTGAGCGGCCCCACACGCCTGCCAGGGCCCGGTCCGGGGGGCGCAGCGGCGACGTCCGAAGGGACCAAGGTAGGGCGAGGCCGGAGCCCGGCCCCGCTCTATCGGGGCGGATGCATGCAGCTCGCGTCGGTTAGGTTGGGCACCGGCGCCGTGCCCGATCGGTCCTGCTGGATGGCTTCGGCCACGATCTGGGCCACGCGCGCCAGGGCATCCTGCTTCTGGCGAGGGTACCTCCGGCCGCTGCCGTTCGGCCTGGTGCCCTGCCCGCTGACCGCCTTCACTCAGGGCTTGCTCCTGTGGAGCGAGAAAGGACTGCCGCGGTACATCCTGGTGATGCCGGTGCTCTACTCGCTGAGTGGGGTCATCCCCGTCTCCCTGGGTATCGTGGAGGACGTGGGTCTGGTGCTGGTGGGCCTCAGCAGCGCGGGCCTAGTCCTCCTATCGGCGCCGGGTGGAGCCATGGCCCCCGCCGATGGCGGACCCGACTGGAGCGGGCGCCAGTCGCGGATGCTGCATCGGTCGAGCATGCGAAGGCTCCCGGCGCACTCCAGGCCAACACCGCTTGGATCGCGCAGCGTGCGGCCGGCGTCCTGATCTCTACCAACGAGACCCAGTAGTTCGCAGGCCTCGCCGTGCTCCCCACCAGCGCTGGCCGCGTTGCAGCAGAACAGCGAGGCTCAAGACGCTGGCCCAGTAGAGGACGTACTCCGGCAGGGCGAAGAGAAGCAGCCCGTAGCTCACCCAGAAGATGCCCGCGGCCAGCGCCACCGGCCAGTGCAGTTGGTTGAACCGGGCGCGCGGAATGCGACGGACCAGGAGGAGGATCAGCCCGACGTCAATCAGAGCGGTGACGAGCGCGCTCCACCAAAGCATCTCCGACGTAAGCCTTATGTCCGGCAGCGTCATCGTCATGCTCTCAGACCGCGACACCCGAGCCGGGCACAGCCGTTCGGCCCCGTCTGGCCGCGGAGGTGGCTACCTCAGCTTCTCGATCGGCTTGCCGCGCCGCACCGATCGCGACAGGCCGGCCACGAGACTCATCGCCGGTACGGCCCTCCCGTAATCCGCCTTGGCCTCCCCGATTCGCCCCATTAGCTACCCGTCCTCCCCCTGGGAGGCGAGGTGCACAGTCGCCATACTTGGGACCTCCATGATCAGCACCAACCAGCGCTCAGAGAACAGCACTACTGCGACGTAGGGCAGCGATCAGTCGAGGTCGGGCGGATGCTGCACCGGGTAGACACCGCTGTCCCCCAGGGTGTTGCCAGTGGGTAGCCGGCGCCATCGGTCGGGTCGGCCTGCCCCCTGCCGAACTGATCCCTCACCGGCCTCGGCGAGGCTGGAAGTCAGCAGCTCAGATCAGAGTAGCCAGTCGCCGCAGCATGGTAGCCCGGCGCTGTAAGAAGTGCACCGGAAAGCAGCTCCTGGGCGTTCCCGGCGCGGCATCAGTATCCCGAAAGCTGAGCGAGTTCGGCCCCGCTAACGTGTCTTCCTCCCGGAACCAGGGACCATGTGCTGACGTCTATAAGGTAGATAGTAGAGGTGATGGTATAGCTGCGCGGTACAGGACTGTGCACCCGGTCGCAGGCGGTCGGGCCGAGTTCGGTTCCGGCTCGGACGTGAGCTCCCTGCCCGATCGGGCGGGCGAAAGACTCGCCGGCAGGCCGGTGAGCGGACTCGCCTGTTGCCCGGCGTCTCGGCGGGTGCGTCAGGCTATGATTCAGCCGTCGGGCTGCGAAGTGCTGAGAGGAGAAGGAGGTAGGACAAGATGCTCAGAGGACTGCGACTGAAGGTCTTGGTAGCGGTAGTGTTGGGCCTGGCCGTGCTGGCATCCCCCACCCTGGCGTCGGCTCAGGAAGGACAGTGGTACGCCGAGTACTACAGCAACCCTTGGCTAACTGGACCGCCCTCCGTCACCCGCAATGAGAGCGCCCTCAGCTTCGACTGGGGCTACGGCTCCCCCGACGGGCGCATCCCCTCCGACAACTGGTCCGCTCGCTGGACGGGGACGCTTCACCTGCAAGCGGGCCTGTGGCGGTTCACCACCGAGACCGACGACGGCGTCCGGCTGTACGTCGACGGCCGGCTGGTCATAGACCGCTGGCACGACATGTCGCGGACGGCGCACTCGGCGGAAGTGGAGTTGAGCGAAGGGCCGCACCACGTCCGCATGGAGTACTACGAGCATATGGGGGCGGCCTTTGCCAGGCTCACCTGGGAGTGGCTAGGAGTGCCGGCCCACGGGGGCAACATCATCACCGCCGTGCGGCCCTATGGCAGTTCCTGGATCAAGGTGTACCGTTGGGAAGACGGCAAGTGGCTGGACGTCAACCCGAGGGGGTATGGCCGCATAGATGCCAACGGCTTCCTCAAGCTGGATGGCTTCCCCGTCGACATGTGGCGCTACGGAGGCAACGGCCACCCGTATAAGGTGGAACTCTGGGCCGAGGGAAGCCTGGTCGCCTCCGTGGGCGACACCGCTCGGGGAGAGCCGGAGTTCCGGGTGTACCCGGCCACGGACAGCTACACGCCTTGGCAGGTTCCAGCGCCATAGAGACGGCACTGCGTCGCGGCAAAACAGCCAGCGACGGGCGTCGCTTCTCGTGACGCCCGTCGCTAGCGCGAGCGGACCGCCGGCCGTGTTAGCCGCCCGCGCCCTGGTAGCGCCTCAGCCCCATCCGCTGGAGGTACCCGCCTCACGCAAAGACGGCAAAGCGCGGAGCCCACATAGCGGTTTCCCTTTGCGTCTTGGCGTGAGCCCCCTTCCCCCTAACTCTCTACTGCCTGGACCAGGCCGCGCATGTAGCCGATAGCGTAGGCCTCGGCCGCGCGCCGGCCGCCCACCATCTCCTGCAGGTGATCGGAGATGACGGCCCCGTCGAAGCCGACCTCGTGCAAGGCCCGCATGATGGCGGCCATATCGCCGTAGCCCTCGTCGAGGAAGGTCTCGGTGAAGCCTTCGGGCATGGAGGCGGTGACGTTGCGGAAGTGCACTTTGAACAGCTTCCTGAGGGAGCCGAAGTAGTGGATGGCCTCGATCACGCTGGCGCCCATGGCCTCCCCGCCTTCCAGCCAGCAGCCCACGCACAGACACACCCCCACATTGGGGCTGTCGGCGATCTCCAAGGCGCGACGGTAGCCCTCGAAGGTGCCGAAGATGCACCGGGGCACCCCTCCCAGGTCGTAGACGGGCGGGTCGTCGGGGTGAATGCCGATGTAGACGCCGGCCTCCTCGGCCACGGGCACCACCCTGCGGATGAAGTAGGTGTAGTTATCCCATAGCTCCTCTTCGGTGTAGCGCCTTCCGTGGGTGAGCGGAGCCCGCCAGGTACGCCCTACCCACGAGCCCTCAGTGGCTTGATCAAGGTGAAAGGCTCGGGCCATAGCCCCGCCGCGGATGGGCTCCCGGCCAGTGCTCCAGATGCCGTTGCCCATGTGGGCGTAGGTGGCGTAGTGGATGCCAGCCGCGCCCAGGTTGCGAATGTAGGCTAGATACTCCTCTATCTTAGCCTCCCGCCCGGGGAGGTTCAGGGTGACCTCTTCCATGTTGTGCACAGAGTGGTTAGCCAGGCGGTAGATCTTCAGCCCGTGAGCTTCGTAGTGCCGGCGCAGGGCCAGGTAGCTCTCCAGGTTGTGGTCTCGGGGGTCGTCCAGCCCCGTCATCACCCACTCGATGCCCAGCTGCTGTGCAAACTGGATGTCTTCTTCGCCGGAGGCCACCGGCACCCGCACCCCCGCCTCTTCCGTGGCGCGGGAAGGCATCTGGGTGGCGATCTGGATCCCGGGCCGGGAGGAGTAGTAACCGGGGATGACGGACATCGGGTAGAGGTGATTCTCTGGCATGTGAGCCCTCCCATGGTGGGGTGTGTGGCGACTGTGCGCTTCCGGGCACCGTAACCGGTAGGCGGAGGTACAGCTGCCCAGGGCATGGGCCACCGCAACGCCTGTCGCCGCCATGCAGGCGTGGGAGCATGGCCGGTGCTGGCCCACAGCGGACGCCGCGGCTCGCCCTACCGCGCTGATCCCCTGGTAGGGGCAGGCCACTATCCCATGTGTGCCAACTAATTGGTCTCCTTGGGTCTGGGGCCGCAGTTGCGGTTGGCATGGCGGGCAGTGCGGGTAAGGACTAGTCCCTCGGGTGGAGGTATGATCTCCTCTGGAGGGATGATTGGTGCCTGGATCTTGGTGCGCCGGGAGGGGCGGATGAAGCCAAGGTGTCGACCCTGTTGCACAAAGACCTCCACCGGGTCCAGCCCATCTGCCGCTAGGCGGGGAGCGTACTCAGCTAGAAGGGGCATGGACACCTCAAACACGTCCACCCCGGCGCGGCCGGCGATCTCAAGGCGCAGGGCCTGAAGGATCTGAGAGATGATGAGCACCGCCCACACCTGCTGCAAAATGACCCCCACCTTGGCCGACCAAAGCAGGTGCAGGCCCAGCTCACGCTTTATGAGCTTGAAGGCCAGCTCGATGTCCCAGCGGTAAGCATACAGGCGGGCGATGTCGTAGATACTGAGGGTGATAGGCTCAAGGACGTTGGTGATGTAGCGGTAGGTGGTAGTGCCCACCCGGAATGTCACCAGCCTCACCGCCTCCTGGGCCCGGTCGGCCCGGTAGGCACCCAGATGGATAAGGCCGTCAAAGCAGTCGCCCTTCTGGTAATGGGCGTGGATGACCTTGTAGGAGGTCTTGGCCCGCAGGCGGGAGACGAAGTAGTGACCAGACTGAGTGAGCCAGTCAAACCAGGCAAAGCCGAAGTAGCCCAGGTCAGCCAGGATCAGGCTTGCCCGGGGCAAAGCCTCCACCATCTTCTGGGCCAGCACCTTCTCGTTTTGGCGCGCCGACTCCACATGTTGCACCTTGAGCCACTGCTGATGGCGGATGTCGAAGAGGCCAGCCAGCTTGCCCGGCAGGAGCCGGTCATCTCCTGCAGGCGCCCCCCTGAGAGCAGGCAGGGAGCGGGCCACCTTGTCCAGGGTGGTCTCATCCAGGGCCACCACCGTGCTGGCAAAGGGGGCCAGATCGGGGATGGCATAGCCTCGGAGGCGCTGACGAAGAAGGGAGCTTATTTGGGCAAAGAACTTCTCCAGCGGGGCACTGCCAGCCTTGGCCAGGCGCTTGCGCACGGCCTCATCGGTGAGCAGAAAGCGAGGGTAGGACCAGAGCTGCTTCTGGCAAAGCAGGCGCCACAGCGCCGTCTGGCTAGTGAAGCCCCGACGCAGCACACACACCAGGAGCCCGGCCCAAAGACACAGGCTGGGCAACACCGGGGGCCGACCAGGGCCGCGGCGCCGGTTTGCCTGGCGGTCCGGTTCCAGGCCAAGGATGGCATCCTGCAGGAAGACCTCGATGTCCCCAACTACACCTTCTTGCTCGCTAGACCGCGCCATCGTCTCTCTGGCCTGTCCCATGCATCACCTCATCTGTCCTGCTGATGCCGCATGGGACTTCAACTGCCGTGCCAACGCCCAATTAGTTGGCACAGATGGCCACTATCCCTGCCCACGGGCGAACACGAGCCCACGGGGAAACGCGAGGTTCGCCCCTACGGCATCACCGGGGGCGCTGCGGCTGCGGCTAGCAGGTGCAGCAGCCCGATGCCGGCGCGACACATGATGTCCCCCGCCTCGGGCACCAGCCGGCTCGAGTACGCCAGCCGGGTCTCATAGCCGCCGTGGGCGAAGGCCTGCTGAGTGGGCACGTAGCCCACCCAACCGTTGGCCAGTTCGGCCACGATGGTGTGGGCAAAGGGCGAGCGGGCCTTGGTCTCCAAACCGAACTCGGTGAAGTATTCCGCCGGGTAGCCCACGAAGGCCAGGCTATCCCCCACCGAGATGGCCATCACCTCCACCGCGTCGCTGGGCTGGCGCACGGCCTGATGGCGCTGCCACTCCCACATAGCCACCGTCTCCCGGCAGAACCATTCCTGCACCCGGGGGCTGTTGTGGTAGAAGGTGTAGTCGTGGCCGTAGAGGCGGCGGGTGAACTCGTCCTCGTCCAGGTCAGCCGGCCGGTGCTCCAGGTACCAGCGGGCCAGGTTCACCTGCTCGCGAGTCGGCTGTCGCTGAGGTATGCTGAGGACCCGACGCTCCACCCGCACCGCCTCGCCCGCCACGTACCCGCCCGCCGTCAGCGCCTCGACGGCCTTGTCCGCCAGGGCCTCCCCCATGGCCCGGTTGTGCTCCTCGCCGCCGGTGCTACCGGGCCAGGCCGTGCGCTCGTCGTGGGCCCAGAGGTTGCCGGCGGCGCCCTGAACGAACATGAACGTGCCGCCCAGGCGGGCGTCCATCTCCTCCACCAGGGCGCCGCTGAAGTCGGCGGAGTAGTAGGGTAGGCTCCCCATGACCGTGGCGTGGCAGGCGAAATTCACCATGCCACCCAGCACTCGGCCGGACTCGTCTTCCGCGGCCAGGGCGATCAGCTCATTGTCCTCCGGCCCTTCCATGCGCAGGAAGTCGGGCCCCGACACGGGGCCTTGAGTGCCTACTTGCTCGTGCGGGCACTCGCAACTGCTGCTCCTGCCGCGGTACACCGGCCGGCGGTTCCAGGTCCAGCCGGGAGCCTGAATGTGGCCTACCCTGAGCCTGGCCGGTCCGAGCGACCCAGCGGCGGCGCGCATGGCCTCCACCAGGCGGTCGCGCAGGATGTCTATGTAAGCGAAGTCCATCGGCTCGTCCATGACCGGCACGGTGTAGGGCGCCCGGTGGGTGTGCTGGCAGGAGATCATGATATCTTCAGGCGCCAGGCCGCCGGGGCCGGCCAGCGCCTGGCGCAGCTCCAGAACCGTAGGGTAGACGAGCGCCACGAGGTCCAGGCTCACCAAGGCGGCTCGCTGACCCCCAGCCTCGAAGAGGGCCACCCGGCCATACAGGGGCCAGCGCACCCCCTGGGCCCGGGGCGGGTCCAGCATTCCCGCCAGAGGTAGCCCGAGCGCGGGGGTGATGTCCGCTTCGCCAAAACCGACCTTGAGCATTTCGCCTCCCATCTCTAGACTCCGGCTGCCGTCAGCAGACCTCGGAGATAGCGGACGCCGTCGCTGACAGCCACGCGGGGATCTCCCTCGCCCTCGTACTCCGCCGAGAGGTAGTCGCTGTACCCGGACCGGGCGACGCGGTCCACGATCGCCGGATTAGGGATGATGCCGCACCCCAAGGCTGTCCCTCGGTAGGCACGGCCGGCAAGGTCCCGACGGTAGGCCCTTCCCGCCGCCTGCTGCTCGGTTAGTACTTCCCAGTCCTTCACATGCACGTGCCGCACCCGGGGCGCCAGTCTCTCCCAGGCGGCCAGGGGGTCCTGGTCCCCAAAGACAAAGTTGCCAGTATCGAAGGTCACGTACAGGTGGGGTGCGGCAGCGGCGCAGAGGTGCTCCAGGCTTTCTGCCGTGCATCCCGTGGCCGCTTCCAGGCTGTGATCCTCGATGGTCAGGGAGATGCCGCGCGCTGCGGCATAGGCGCCCAGGTCGGCCAGACCCGCGACCAGCGCCTCGCGCGCATAGTCCCGCTCGATGCCTGTCTTCCAGCGGCCCGGCACCACCAGAGCCGTCTTCGCTCCCAGCCGCTCGGCGACGTCCAGCTCTCGCCTCAGTTGAGCCAGAGCGGCGCCCTGCTCGTTCGGCGTGGTCTGGACGAGGTCAGTGCTCACCAGGTCATAGCAGGAGACGGTCAGGCCCAGCCGCTCCAGAGCCGCCAGGGTCTGCTGCTCGCCGGCGGCGGCCACGTGGACGTCCATGAGCTCCACGGCCGGCACTGCGAGGGAGGCGATGTACTCCAGGACCTGAGGCAAGGTCATCTCGCCGGTGCCCAGCGCCCGGGCGAAGGAGTATGCCATCACGCTCAGCTTCATGCGGTCCGTCTCCCCCAGTGCGGCACTCGCTTGGCATTCATACCGGCAGTAGGGCGGGCCCGTCAACTGCGACGCGTGGCGCACCGACGACCGAACGCGCCAGCTACCAGGAGGGCGTCCGCAGCCTCATGACGATCGGGTCGTGGGTCTGTGCCCTGGCGCACTGAGATGCATGATTGATTGGTCACTTGGTGGGGCGGTGCAATGGATAAGGTAGTGAGCGCCACCGAAGCACGGGTACATCTGGGCGAGCTGATGCGGGAGGTGGTGGAGAGCGACCGCCCGGTGATGGTACAGCGGGCCGGCAAGGAACAGGTGGTCATCCTGTCGGTACGCCGCTACTGAGACATGGCTGCCCGGAGCGGGAGCACTCTCGGCTGGCGGGAGATGCTCGCCCTGACGCGGGAGAGAGTGGAGAAGGACCTCGGAGGGCGTGAGCTCCCTGATCCGGCTGAGGTGATAAGGCAGGGCCGGGAGGAGCGGGATGAGGACCTATGACGCCCACTACCTGGCCCTGGCGGAGGAGGTCGGGGCAGAGCTTTGGACCGCAGACGCCAGGCTGGCCCGGAAGCTGGAAGGCAAGCGCGACTACGTGCGGCTGACCCGCGGTGATTAGGGTGGGAAGGCCTCGCGCCCGGCAGCGGCCGTCAGCGCAGCTCGGGAGATAGGGGAGTCAGCCGTTCCACCCGAACGTTGATCACGCCCGCGTCCCGCTCGACCACGCCCTCGGCCAGGAGGCCGGGGGCGCGCACGTCCAGTCGGTACTTGGGGTAGAGGTCGGGGCGGAGCACCAGGTTCATCTGGCCCCATTCGTCCTGGACGGTGATGAAGGTGAACCCCTTGGCGGTGGGAGGCCGCTGGCGCACCACCACTTGGCCACCCACGCGCACCCAGGCCCCATTGGGGGCGGCCGCCAGCTCGGCGCTGCTGACGGCTCCGGCCCGCGCGAGGGCCTTGTGGTACAAGGAGGCGGGGCTGGAGCCGCTGCTGACGCCGGTGAAGGCGTACTCGGCCACCAGCGCCTCGTTGGGGGTGAGTTCGGGCAGCGAGACGTCGGGCAGGTCGTCGAGGAGGAATCCAGAGGGAACCTCACCCCTAATCCCTCCCCTGGAAAGGGCGGGAGACGAGGGCTCCTCCATTCCTCTGCCCAGAAGAGCCTGGGCTGAGGCTGCCGAAGGAGGGACTGGGGGGGTTAGGTCGGCCCTCCCCTTCAGCGCTCGCCCCAGCCGCCACAGCAGCTGTCGGCGGGGCAGGCCCCACCGGTCGCACCCGCCGGCCATGATGAGGGCCTCCAGGGCCTCGCGGCCCAATCGGGTCCGTCGGACCAAATCGTTCAGCCCGGAGAACGGCCGATTCCCCCGGGCCGAGACCACCGCCTGGCGTACCTCGGGCCCGAACCCGTGCACGTAGTTGAGCCCTAGCCGGATGGCGCCATCCTCCAAGGTGCACCGCTCTCCGGAGAGGTTTACGTCCACCGGTAGGAGGCGGACACCGTGGTGCTTGGCGTCCTCCACCACCACCGAGGGGGAGTAGAAGCCCATGGGCTGGTTGTTGAGCAACCCCACGTAGAAGGGCAGGGGATAGTACAGCTTAAGCCAGGCGGAGACGTAGGTGAGCAGGGCGAAGGAGGCCGCGTGGGCCCGGTTGAACCCGAAGCCGGAGAAGGCGGACAGCCGATCGTAAACCTGGTGAGCCTGTTCCTCAGGTATGCCATTGGCCATGGCGCCGGTCACGAAGCGCTGGCGTAGGGCCTCCATCTCTTCGTGGGAGCGCTTGCGGCTCATGGCCCGCCGCAGCAGCTCCGCCTCGCCGGCGCTGAACCCGGCCACGTCGCGGGCCACCATGAGCACCTGCTCCTGAAAGACCACGATGCCCAGAGTGTCGGCCAGGGCCCGTTCCATCCCCGGGTGCTCGTAGCGCACCGGCTCCTGGCCGCGGCGTCGGCGCAGGTAGGGGTGAACCATGCCCCCCTGAAGGGGCCCGGGTCGGACCAGGGCCACCTCCACCACCAGGTCGTTGAAGTTGCGGGGCTGCAGGCGAGGGAGCATCTGGGCCTGAGCCCGAGACTCGACCTGAAACACGCCGATGGTGTCGCCCCTGCAGATGAGGTCGTAGACGGCCGGGTCGTCCAGGGTCAGGTTCTCCACCGCCGGCCGCACCCCGGTGCGCTCCTCGATCAGGTCCACCGCTTCGCCGATGGCGGATAGCATGGCTAGGCTGAGCAGATCTATCTTGATGAGCCCCGCGTCTTCGGCCGAGTCCTTGTCCCACTGGATGACCACTCGGCCTGGCATGGTGGCTGGCTCCACCGGCACTACCTCGACCAGCGGCTTGCGAGTCACCACCATGCCGCCCACGTGGATGCCCAGATGACGGGGGAAACCATCAATCTGCCGGCAAAGGTCGAAGAGCAGCTGCCAGCGCTCGGTGTCGGCGTCCTCGCCCAGCACGTGGCCGAGCGCCTCGGCGCTTACCTCCGAGGCGCGCATGAAGTCTACCGACTTAGCCACCCGGTCTAGAGCCTCGGGAGCGAAGCCCAGGGCCTTGCCCACGTCCCGGATGGCACTGCGAGCGCGAAAGGTGATCAGAGTGCACACCATGGCGGTGTGCTCCCAGCCGTAGCGTTGGTAGACGTACTGTATGATCTCCTCGCGCCGGTCCCGCTCGAAGTCCAGGTCTATGTCGGGCATGGCGTGGTCTACGTTGTAGCGCTCTACCGAGAGGAAGCGCTCGAAGAGGAGGTTGTGGGCCAGGGGGTCCACGGCAGTGATGCCCAAGAGGTAGGCGACAATGGAGTTGGCCGCCGAGCCCCGCCCCTGGTAGCGGATGCCTTCCTGCCTGGCGTGGCGGACGATGTCGTAGACGACGAGGAAGTACTGGCTCAGGCCCGTTTGGCGGATGACTTCGAGTTCGTGGTCCAGTTGGCGCCTGGCGGCCGAGAGAAGGGAAGAGCCCTCACCCCCTGGTTCCTTCCCCCGTGAGCAGGAAGCGCGCTTAGGAGGGGAGGGCCTTTCCCCCCCGTACCGCTCCGGTAGAGCCCGCTCACATAGCTGCCGCAGGTAGTCATCGGCTGCCATGCCCCCCGGCACCGGGTACTCGGGCACGGCCAGATCGGAGAAGTCCAGGCTCACCTGGCACCGCTCGGCGACGGCGGCGGCGTTCTCTAGGGCCTGGGGCAGATCGGCGAAGAGCTCCTGCATCTCCCTGGGCGAGCGCAGGTAAGCCTCTGAGTTAGGGCGCAGTAGTCGCCCGGCCTCGGCCAGGCTTACGTTGTGCCGAATGCAGACCAGCACATCCTGCAGTCGGGATTCCTCCCGAGTGGCGTAGTGCACGTTGCCAGTCGCCACCACCGGCAGTCCTAATCGGCCGGCCAGATGGGCCAGGGCTGCCACCAAGGGCCCGTCCTCCCGCCGGAACTGGCGCTGCACCTCCACGGCGAAGTCGCCCGCGGGGAACCAGGAGGCGATTTGGGCCAGGAGGCGCTCGGCCCCCTCGAGGTCTCCCCGCAGTATCAGCCGCGCGGCCGGGCCCAGGTTGCAGCCGCTCAGACAGATCAGCCCCTCGGCGTGCTCCGCCAGCAGTCCAGGGTCCAGCCGGGAGACTCCCTTCGGTTGGCGACAACGGGCGTACGAGATGAGCCGGGACAGGTTGGCATAGCCGCGGGCGTCCCGGGCCAGAAGAGTGAGGTGGCTCTCGTCGGTGAGGGTCATCTCGGCGCCGACGATCGGCCTGATGCCGGCTCGGAGGGCCGCCCGGTGGAAGCGGACGCTGCCGTAGAGGCCGTCGTGGTCAGTGAGGGCCAGAGCTTCCAGGCCTAGCGAGAGGGCCCTCTGCACCAGCACCTCCGGCGGGGAGGCCCCGTCCAGGAAGGAGAAATGGGAATGGCAGTGCAGTTCGGCGTAGCCGGACATTGAGCCGACGTTCACAAAGGAGTTCTGATTCGCGGCCAGAGCCAATGTTACGCTAGAATGGTTCAGCCGTAAACCGTGGTGGCCCCTCTGGTTCGACCATCCGACTGAGTGCGAGCGCCATAGAGGCAACATCGTGACCACCGCGAGGGCTTCTTCCTTGGGGGCGGACCATGGCAGAGCAGGGTGACCCACGTCGCGACACCGCCGGGCGGTGAGCGCTGCTTGTCTGACGCGACATCGTGGCCGATGTGGCGCCATAGCGATGGAGCTGGGGCCCGGATTGGGGGTGGAGTATGCGGCTTTCGACAAAGGCCCGATATGCAGTGCGCGCCATGGTTGACCTGGCGCTCCACGGCACCGAGGGCACGGTGACCAGGGACGAGATCGCCGAGAGGCAGGGCATATCGCCCCTGTATCTGTCGCACATCTTGCTGCGGCTGGGCAGAGCCGACTTAGTGACAAGCTCCAAGGGGCCAGGCGGCGGCTATCAGCTGGCCAGGCGTCCTGCCGAAATCCTCATCGGTGATGTGGTGCGCGGGGTGGGGGAGCCTCTGGACCTGGTCGCGTGCGTCGCCAGGGGCAGGGCGAACTGCCCGCGGATAGACGCCTGTGCCGCACATCTGCTGTGGAAGCGGCTATCCGAGGTGGTGCGCGATACGCTCGACTCAGTGACGCTCGAGGAGCTCACCGAGCAAGCTAGGGAGTGCGCCGCTCTGGCCGGCGAGGGACCGGAGTAGAGCCCCGCTAGACCGGTCACCGGCGGCGCAGGCACTGGAAGCGCGGACCGGCAGACCTGGGCTCGATGTGCTTCACGGTGGATCTCATACTCCAACCGCTGGCCTGAGCGTGCCGGCAGGTGGGCGGTCAGGGCTTCGGGCGTCAGGGGCTGGCGACGTCTCGGTCCGGGAAGCCTCTCCCCTAGCCCCGTCTCCACTTCAGGAGACAGGAGTTCTGGCCCCGTCGGGGCGCGCTCTCCTCGGGGAAGTCCGCCCTCTGGCTTCGCCAGACGGCGGGGATGGCGGGGTTGGGCTGGACCCGCCAGGGCCGGACGCGGGTGATCAGCGCGAATCGGTGGTCGCTGATGGTCAGCCGGTAGCGTCAGGCGAACGCTACAGGATCAGCCTCGCCCGCCTGAACCGCGCCCGGGCGGCCGCCAGCAGCCCAGCATCGAGAAGCCCCAGCACGGCCACCGCCCCTACCACTATTGCCGTCGGCTTGGCGTCGGCCAGGCCGGTGGCCAACCTGGTCTGCCACTCCGGAGGCAGGAGCTGAAAGCCGAAGAGGGGCACGAAGAGCAGGATCATGACGGCGATGCTGAGCGTTTGAGCCGCCTGGCGCACGGAGGACGCCCGCAGCGAGACCAACACGCCCGCGCTGGCGGCCAGCAGTGAGGCCAGCAAGGTGATGACGGGAATGCTCACCGCCGCCAGCGGGCCGTAGAGCACCAGCTCTCCCTCGCCGTGAAACAGGTTCACTGTGATTAGGCCCAGGATCACGGCGATCATGGTCAAGCCCCAGCCGTATGCCACCGCGGCCACCACTTTACCCAGGAGTATGGCCCCATCCGACAGACGGGTGGCCAGCAGAGCCTCCAGAGTGTGTCGCTCCCGTTCGCCGGCGAACGAATCCGCCACCACGCTGATGACCAGGAAGAGGGGGAGCCAGGCCCAGTAGACCAGCGCCAGAGGCGAATCCACCCAGCTGCGGCCACTCTGATAGGGGAGGAGCACGCCGAAGACTCCCAGCACCAGCAGCAGGCCCACCCACCCACCTCGCAGGTTGCCCCGCTGCATGACGTACTCCCTCCACTCCTTCCACACGATGGTGTAGAGGTCAGTCAGCACGCTCTTCCTCCATGAGGGTCAGGAACACCTCCTCCAGGCTGGCCCGCGGCCTCACCACCTCCTCCACCTCGCCCCCGGCGGCCACCACCTGGCTGACCAGCGGCGCTGAGGCGGCCCCCTCCTGGACCTCGACCTCTAGCCTCCCTTCCCGAACCCGGACGGAGACCACTTCCGGCCGCTGACGCAGGGCCGACACCACCTCCTCGCCGAAGCCGCGCCCGATGATCTCCACTCGCGGCG
The DNA here is from genome assembly GCA_013178015.1 of Anaerolineae bacterium. Lineage (NCBI taxonomy): Bacteria > Bacillati > Chloroflexota > Anaerolineae > Anaerolineae bacterium. The sequence continues at coordinate 28,007 of JABLXR010000005.1, read as the reverse complement.
CGGCGCGACGGCTCCGCAGCTCCTCCGGGGAGCCCACTGCCACCAGGCGGCCGTCCTTGATTACAGCCACCCGATGGCATAGCTTCTCCGCCTCGGCCAGGTTGTGGGTGGTGAGAAAGACGGTGACGCCCTCCCTCTCGGCCAGCTGGCTCAGGTCTTCCCTCAAGGCCGATGCCGCCACCGGGTCCAGCCCGCCGGTGGGCTCGTCCAGGAAGACCAGCGAGGGACGGTGGAGCAGGGCACGCGCCACCGCCAGCTTCTGCTTCATGCCTCCGCTCCAGGAGGAGACGAGGTCGCGGCGGCGCTCCCACAGGCCCACGTGGGTGAGGAGCTCCCGGATGCGCTCGCGCCGCTCGGCGGCTGACAGGTGCCAGATGCGGGCGAAGAACTCCAGGTTGTCCTCCGCCGTGAGCCTCTCGTACAGCCCGGGGTTCTGCAGCAGCGCCCCGGTTCGCAGGCGGATCTGGTCTGCCTGAGTGCGGACGTCGTACCCGAGGACAGTAGCCTCCCCGGCCGTGGGTTCCAGCAGACCGAGGAGCAGGCGGATGGTGGTGGTCTTGCCGGCGCCGTTGGGGCCCAGGAAGCCGAAGATGCGGCCCGAAGGTACTTCGAGTGAGAGCCCGTCGAGGGCGCGCACGGTGCCGAAGGTCCGAGACAGGTTCCTACACTCGATGGACGGAGAGTTCATGTGTTGCTCCTGAGTGATGTCACCAGCGCGTACTCCCCGCAGCGGTGGCGATTGTACTAGAATGCGCCGGCGCTGGCCAGGGGGGCTCCGAAAGCCAGCAGTGCGAGAGTTCTCCAGTCTCTGCCGCATCGTTGTGACGGCCCTGGCAGGCGAACATCCAAATGGGACGCCGGCGAGGGGCACAAAGGGCCTGGTTGCGCTTGATTATTGGGCCCAATGCCGTCATACTTGTACCCGAGGTGCCGGAGCCCGTACGGACCTGTCAGGTTTCAAGCAGGCGCGGCTGTCGGCAGGGGAACTATCGCTTCTGCGGACGGGGACACAGCCAGCGCGCCGAGGTGCTGCGGCCTGCCCGAGCACCCGGTGCTGACGGAGCTAGAGGGTGATCGGTCACCGGCAGGGGGTGGTGCACCGGCTGGAACCAGAGAGGTGTCGTCACCTGAGCGGCGTACCATCAACGCGACCCAGGCGCGAAGGGCCTCGGCCGCTCGCGCTGAAACCAAGCCATTTAGGAGGCATGCCGTGTCTGAGTGGAGTCTGGGCCGGGAAGTGAACGAGATCCGCCCTGCGGCCGCGTTCAAGCTGGGAGCCGCGTTCGCCGCCGGCTGGGTGCTGGTGAGCACGATACTGACGCCCATTCTCCTGGGGCTCATTCTCTTGATCGTGCTGGTGCTCACGGGGGTCTGGCCCTAGGGAGCATTCGTCCCAGCCAGCATTCTGCTTCCGAGGCCACTCGCCTCGGAGCACGCCCAAACTGGAGAAGCCTCTCAAGGTGACGCCTAGAGCCTGCCTGCTCATTGCGATCGCCGTTGCCCTAGTGGCGTGTGTCCCGGTCACGCCGACACCGGAGACGGCCGCAACGTCCACCGCTACGACCGTCCCCACCGACACCCCAACGGCTCCTCCCCCCGAGCCCATCGTCTACACGGTGGTCCGGGGGGACAACCTGAGCCGCATTGCTCGGTCGTTCGGCGTGTCGGTGCAGGATCTGATCGAGGTCAACCAGATCGCGAATCCCGACCGGATCGAGGTAGGCCAGACCCTGATCATTGCCACTCTGACGTCGACGCCAGAGAGCTCTCCCACCCCCGTCGAGCCCTCTCCCACGCCGACGGAGCTGCCCACGGCGACCAGCACGCCGACAGCGTCGCCCACCATCACGCCCTCGGCGACGGCTACCGCCACGGCAACGAGCACCGCAACCGCTACGGCCACAGCCACCGGGACTAGCACGCCGACGGCGGTTCCCACTCCTACGGAGACGCCCGTCCCGCCTACCTCGACCGCCACGGCGACGGCTACGGCCACCGTGACTAGCACTGCTACCCCCGCTCCAACGGCGACGCCGGTCCCGCCCACGGCGACGGCTACGGCTGCCGCGACCAGCACTGCTACCGCCGCTCCAACGGCGACGGCCGTACCTTCTGGCGCAGCCGTGAACGGCACTCCGGAGGACGAGGCGCTGGCGGCAGCTATGCTGGAGGCGCTAGCGATCTACGACATCCGTAGGGTGGTGATCGTGGACGCTCGGGACCAGGGTGGGGCTCGAGTGGCCATCGGCACTCTCTACCTTACGCTGGAGCAGGAGGAGAGCGAGGAGAACCTTCGCTTGCCCCTGGGGGCCATATTCATCACCGCCTACCAGGTGGCCCTCGCAGCCGGGGCCGAGGCAGACCTCGACAGCGTAGCGGTAGTGATCGCGACCTCGCAGGGAAACGCCGCCGCCCTGATAGGGGCCCGCTTGCCGGACATCTCCAAGTTCCTGCAGGGGGAGCTAGACGAGGCTCAGTTCGTCTCCCGCTGGGTGGTGAGGGAGTTCTAGAGGCCAAAGAGCACATCCCCCGGTCGGTGGCGAGCTGACCGGGGGCGTTTTGGCGCGGTTCGGTCCGGGCCACCCGTGACCACGCGTGAGACAGCGCTCCTGGCCGGATGACATGCACTTGAGGAGGGAACAGTGGCCGCCAGACTGAAGGCCGGCGTGATCGGGCTGGGAATCCTGGGAAGCAAACACGTGGAGGCTCTGCGGGCGAACCCGTCGGTGGACGTGGTCGCTGTGGCGGACATACGGCGCGAAGCGGCCGACGACGTGGCCGCCGGTGCCGGCGCTCAAGCGTATGATGACTACCGTCGGATGCTTCAGGAGCATCGCCTGGACCTGGTAGTGGTGGCCACGCCGGACCCGCTGCACCGTGAGCCGGCAGTGGCGGCTCTGGAGGCTGGGGTGCCCAACCTCATCCTGGAAAAGCCTCTGGCCACCAGCCGTGAGGACGCGGCCGCCATCTGCGACAAGGTGGAGGAGCGCGGCGCTCGGTTGTTCATCAACTTTGCCAATCGAGCGGGGTCCATGGACGTGGCAACCCGGTACGTGGTACAGGAAGGCCTGCTGGGGAGGGTCGTCTATGGCGAGGTGCGGCTGGATGACAACATCAGCGTCCCCACCGCCATGTGGGGGGCCCGCACCCGGGAGTGGGCCGGAGGCTCCTCTACCGCCCACTTCCTGCTCAGCCACGTGGTAGACCTCCTGCGCTGGTATATGGCCCCCGCTGAAGTGACCGACGTGTACGCCATCTCGCAGCGGGAGGTGCTCAAGTACACCCCCGATCTCTATGATGCCTACCTGACCTTCAATAGCGGGGCCCGGGTGCGGGTGAAGGCAGAGTGGATCCGGCACATGGACGAGTTGGTGGAGTTCTACATCAGCCTCTCGGGAGCTCAGGGCACCCTCATCTACAACAAGCGGCCCGGCTTCGGCGGCTCGCCAGGCTGGCGGGCCAACCTGAAGGCGGACCTGACCCCAGAGGCAGCGCTCACCCACCAACAGCACCTCCTGGCGGCAGGAGCCAACGTGGGGGTGCTCCTGCACCGGCCCACTCCCACAACGGGGCATCTGGCTGCCGGCGGTGGCCGGCTTGTGCCTGCCTTCGAATTCCGGGGTGAATCGCTGGCCCATCCCACGGTGCTGGTGGAACACTTCGTGAACGCCATCCTGGAGGACACCCTGACGCCGTCCAGCGCCTCCCACCTCGGCCCCCTGCCCAACCACGTGGACGGCTGGAAGCAGACCGCGGTCGTGGCCGCCATCGTGGAGTCAGCCGAGGCTGGCCGCCCGGTGACGGTGATGCAGTAAGGCAGCCACCGGCGGATGGTGGGGGGCGGCCAACCACTTTCCACCATTCACCGGCCATTACGGAGGAGACATTGATCATAGACTTCCACACGCACGTGGGGAACTTCGGCCGTACCCGTCAGGAAGACAGGGACCCAGTCACGTTCGAGAACCTGATCGCCCGTCTGGACGACGAGGGCATAGACAAAGCGGTGCTGCTGCCCGTCTACGCCTCGCCTGACGCCATCTATCCGGGCTTCATCATCGAGCCGCGCATGTCCATGCACGACCAGGTGGTGGACGCCAGCCGTTACCCGGAGCGGATCATCCCCTTTGGGAACCTGGACCCTCGCTGGGCCGGCAGTGCTCTGCAGGGCAGCTTCAGTGCCTTCCTGGACTGGTACCAGGAGCAGGGCTGTCGCGGCATCGGCGAGGTGACCGCCAACTTGCCCTTCGATGACCCGAGAGTGATCTCCATGTTCCGCCAGGCGGGCGCGCGACGCCTGCCGGTGGTCTTCCACGGGGTGGGCTTTGGCCCCGGTACCTACGGTCTGCAGGACGAACCGGGCTCTCCTCGGTTGGAGAGGCTACTCCGGGAGGCGCCGCAGACGGTCATCGTCGGCCACGGCCCCGGATTCTGGGCCGAAATCGGCGCTGGGATCACACCGGAAGACAAGATGGGCTACCCCTCGGGGCCCATCGCAGAGGAAGGGTCTCTGCCCAGGCTGTTACGCCGGTATCCCAACCTCTATTGCGACATGTCCGCCGGCAGCGGGTACCGGGCGCTGACGCGCGACCGCGAGTTCGGCATCCGCTTCCTGCAGGAGTTCGAGGATCAGGTGCTCTTCGCCACTGACGTCACCAGCAACAGCCCGCAGGCCCGCACCGATCACCTGGGCCTGCTTCAGCGACTGCGGGACGAGGGCAGCCTCACTCAGGAGGCGTTCGACAAGATCGCGGGCGGCAACGCCATGAGGATCCTGGGGATGTGAGGCGTGATTCGTGACGCGTGACGCGTGATGAGTGGGCAGTGGGAGACAGGGATACACTGCTGACGGATCGCTCCTCCCTGGTCGCGCGCCACACCTCGGGCGTCACGCGTCACGCAGCACGTCTCTTCGTCGCCGGGGTGAACGGGGCCGTGGCCCTGGCGGTGGTGGCCTTCTGGACGGCCTGGCACTTCGCGCCCGAGGCGGTCCAGTCCGTACCGCCCGGCGCACCAGGCCGGGAGGCATACCTGGCCCACGAGGAAGCTTTCCCCCTGGCTGACGGCTGGATGGCAGCCTGCGCCCTCCTCGGCGCTCTCGGCCTGGTGCACCGGCGCCCCTGGGGGGCTTACCTCTGCCTTCTCGCCAACGGAGCCATGCTGTTCCTGGCCCTGCTCGACCTTCTCTTCGCCCTGCAGCGAGGCGCCTTCTGGCCTCCCGGCGCGGAGACGGCCCAGACCTGGCTGATCGTAGCCGGGCTCGTTTTCGCCGCGACGGTATCGGCTGCCACCATCTATCGCCGCCGCCTCGCGGGGCCGGCCAGTTGAGGAGAAGAGGGGAAAAGAAGAGCAGACGCCCCGCACGAAGCGTCTGCTTTGGAGCTTGGCTTAGGAGTGGAAGGGTGCCGTTCGCTCCACCTCCTTATCGGCAAGAACGGCCAGGACTTTAGCCCTGCTGGTCAGGTAGTGACGTCCACTGGGGAAGCGGCCGCCTTCAGGGCGCGGGCGTGCAGCTCCCGTCGGGCCAGGGCCTCGATGGCTCGGGCCTGTGCCGCCACCCGGCGGTCGGCAGGGGAGATGTCCGCAACCGCCAGGGCAGCGCGGGCCACGATCTGCATCTTGCGGATCGTCCCCTCGGGAGAGTCCGGGACTTCGGCCACATCCATCTCCACCTCCCCCGACACTGCATACCTGCGGCCGTCCGGCCCAACCCGGTACTGGTACCGAGCTGCCCTGACGTAGGGGCCACCGGCGGCTCGGTGAGCCTGCTCGTGGCGACGGACCTCCGCGTCCCGCTGTTTGAGGCGCTCTACCTCCCTGGCCTGCTCCGGCGTCAGCCACCCGGGCGCCATGGGCTCCGCCCACCCTGGCAGGGAGGAAGGAGAAGGAGGAGTGGGCAGCCCCGCTCGAGGCACCGCCGATTGCGCCGGTTGGATGGCGTCCATGGTAGCTTCCCCACCCTAGGTTCTTAGTTACCTGCACTATCGGCTAGAACACCAGGCGCTTGGTAGGGAAAGAGTACCGGTCCGTTCAGTCAGGCCCGCCTTACCATCGTCGCAGTGCGTAGTACACCATGCCCACCGCGGCCGTCGCCGTCACGACCAGAATGGTGTGTGCCGGCAGCGATAGGGCCAGCAGGGCACAGGAGACCGCCCCCAACGCCGGGATGATGCGAGGGTAGAGCCGCTCTCCCGGTCCCAGCTGGAGGGCGGACAAGTTCATGATGCCGTAGTAGACCAGCAGCCCCAGACTGCTGGCCTCCAGCGCCGGCCGGAGGTCCAGCACGCTGGCCAGGACCAAGAGCACCGCGCCCACGACCAGGACGGCCCGGCGCGGGATGCGGTCCTCGCCCGACAGGTGGGCCAGCCAGCCCGGTAAGTCGCCGCCGCGGGCCATGGCGAAGGTCAAGCGGGAGAGGCCCCAGATCTCCGTGAGCAGGACGGTGACACTGGCGACCAGGGCCCCCGCCGACAAGAGGGTGGGAGCGAAGGCGGGGCCAGTGACGGCCACGGCCTGGCGCAGAGGGGCATCGGCCTCGCCGAAGCCGTCTGCGCCCAGGGCGCCCAGGCCACCGGCGGCCACAGCCAGGTAGAGAGCCAGGGTCACGGCGACGGCCGCCACCACGGCCTTGGGGAGGGTAGAGCGCGGCCCCTTGACCTCTTCGGCCACGGTCACCGGCCGGGCGTAGCCGGAGTAGGCGAAGAAGAGGAGCGCCCCGGCCTGCAACAACCCGACCGCGCCGCCGGCCAGGAAGGGCTGCAGTGCAGGAAGCCGGAAGGCGGGTAGCGTCAGAGCTACGAACGCGACCAGGACCGCCAGACTGAAGCCCACCAGAGCCAGATTGGCCGTGGCGGACACGCGCACTCCCGCGGCGTTGAGCAGCACGCCCAGGAAGATCAGCGCCGGCCCCACCCAGCGCACCGGAACGCCCATCAGCGGTTGGAGGTAGGCGGCGAAGGTGAGGGCATAGGTGGTCCCGGCAGCGACGGCGGCGAGGAGGAAGACCCAGCCGGCCAGGAACCCTACCCAGGGACGGAGGAATTCGCGCCCGAACTCGTAGGCTCCGCCGGCGCGGGGATCCGTGGCTCCTAACTCGGCGGAGCTGAGGCCGTTCAGCATGGCCACCAGGGCGCCGATGACCACGGCCAGGACCAGCGACCCCCCGGTGGTGGCGGCAGCCTCGCCCAGGGAGACGTAGACACCCGCCCCGATCATGGCTCCCAGAGCGATCCCGGTCGTCTGGGCTAGACCCAATCTGCGCACCAGTTGATTACCTTCGCCCACCAACGAGGCCTCCCAACCCACGTGAGAGCGGTGCCCATCGCCGGTGCCGGCCTCTTCGGGCTGCCGAACTCGATGCCGTGCACTGTCAGGACATCCGCCTAGATTCCGGTGCCGGTCTTTGGTCCGGCGTCGCCATTGTACACGGGGCGCGGCAGAATGAGGATAGGGGTGCCCTCATTCGCCTTGTCGCCCCGCCCATTCCCGGCTATCGTTGTCTCATTGCAGCTGTGACCAATTGGAGGCAGATCCAATGAGACCCAACCGCCTGCGCCAACTCCTGGACCAGGACAGGCCCAGCATCGGCACCCACGTTCAGATCACCTGGCCGGCCGTGGTGGAGATCATCGGCCAGACTGGCATGTACGACTACGTGGAACTGGTGGGCGAGTACGCGCCCTATGACCTCTACTCCCTCGAGAACTTCGGCCGCGCCGTAGACCTGTTCGACGACTTCAGCGCCATGTTCAAGGTGGATCAGGAGCCGCGTGCCTACCTGGCTCAGCGGGCCATGGGCTGCGGCATCCAGAACCTGCTCTTCGCCGACGTCCGGTCGGCCGAGGATGCCCGCCAGTGCGTCCGCATCGTCCGCGCCGAAACACCGGAGACCGGCGGCATCCACGGCGCCAGCATGCGCCGCTCGGTGGGCTACCTGCTAGAACCGGGCTCCCCTGCCTTCGTCAAGTCCACGGTGGATGCCGTGGTGGCTCTGATGATCGAGAAGAAGGGGGCCATGGATGAGCTGGAGGCGATCCTGGCGGTCAAGGGCGTGGACATGGTCCAGTTCGGCCCGACCGACTACTCCATGAGCATCGGCAGGCCCGGGCAGGGATCGTCTCCTGAGGTATGGGAGGCCCAGGTCCGCATGATCAAGAAGGCGCTCGAGATGGGCGTAGCGCCTCGGGCGGAGATCGGTTCGGTGGAGCAGGCCAAGCGTTTCCTGGACCTGGGCGTCAAGCACTTCTGCATCGGCACCGACCTGGTCATCCTGTCGCAGTGGTGGAAGAAGAGCGGCGACGACCTCCGCAAGCTGGTCGAGACTGCCTGAGGCAAAGGGGGATTCCATGGACATCAACCGCATATCCTGCTGCTCCTATCCCATGCGGGACAAGGAGCCCGAGCACGTCTTCCGCGCCTTGTCCCAGGCGGGCTACAGGAAGGTGGACCTCTGGGGGCGTCTGCCTCACTTCGACGTCACCGACCCCTCCTACGACTTCGACGCCGTCATGAAGCTGTCGGAGCGGTATGGGGTGAGGATCGCCAACATCGGCTCCTACTGCGGGGGCGGCTTCGCCAGCGACGACGAGGCGGAGCGAGAGAAGGAACTGGCGGATACCAGAAAGGTGCTGGACGCTGCCGCCCGTTGCGGCGCCCGATCGGTGCGTAGCGTGCTGGGTCGACCGGAGGCTCCCGAGCTACTGGACCGAATCCTGCCCTACTACCAGCGGGCCGCTGAGTACGCCGAGCAGAAGGGCATCTACATGGGAGTGGAGAACCACGGCGGCCCCGTGAGCGGCAACCCCGAGTTGCTGGCCGAGTTCTTCAGCCGGGTGGGCAGCAAGTACACCGGCGTTCTCTACGAGCCCTGCAACCTCATGGTGGCCGGGGTGGACTACAAGCAGGCCTTCGACACCATGAAGGACCACATCACCCACATGCACATCAAGGACTGCTACCCCATCGAGGGCAAGATGCGGGTGGTGTGGCTGGGCACCGGCCTCATTGACTACCGCTGGGTGGTGGCATCGCTGGAGGGCATCGGCTATACGGGCGACTACCCCATTGAATACGAAGTGCACGACGAGCCCCCCGAGCAGGGCATCGGCAAGTGGCTGGACTGGTTCCTGAAGGTATAGGGAAACCTCTCCCCCGGCCCCTCTCCTGAAGAGAAAGGGGAGTGCGTCTCCCCTTCCTTTGCAGGGAAGGGGGGCTGGGGAGCTAGGTTCCCTGAGCCCTCCTCGTCAGCACCTCGCGCAGGCGGCGGGCGACGACAACCTCTTCTCCGTCCTGGAGGTTATCGGCGTAGACGCGGATCTCGCCCTGGGTGAAGCCGGCGAAAGCGTAGTTGTCGGGCGTCACTACCCGCACGGCGATGCGAGGGCTTCCTTCCAGTAGCTGCCGAGCCGCCTCGGCGTAGTTCAGGCCGATCGCTTCCACGTTCCAGCTGATGGCTGCCAGGGGCACCTGCTGCCCGATGCCGTACGGGGTGCGGCGGGCCACCTTCACGTGGTCCAGGTCGGACAGGGCATTGACCACGTAGTTGACCCGCCGTTCCCACACTTCGGCTTCCTGCGCATGGTCCTTGGTGACGTACAGTTCCACCGCCTTCACCAGGCCGACGATGTCCTCCTTGCTTGCCTTCATGGGGCGTCCGATGCCCATGTGGGGGTTGTCGTTCAGGCGGCAAGCCTCCACTAGATCGGCTCGGCCCAGGATGAGCCCGCTGCCTTGAGGGCCGCGGATAGCTTTGCCGCCGCTGAAGGTGACCAAGTCGGCACCCAACTCAACGAACTGGGATAGGTTGGTGACCGGGGGCACCTGCGCCGCTGCGTCCAGAATGAGAGGCACTCCGGAATCGTGAGCGATACGGGCCGCATCCGGTAGGGGAAGGGCCTCGCCGAAGCAGAACCATGACAAGGTGTAGTAGACGGCGGCCACGTGGTTGCCCAGTGCGTCGTCCAGCTCGGCGGCTCCGGGGCCCACCTCGACGAAAACGCCCCCGGCCTGGCGCAGGGCTTGGTCGAACGGGTTACGATGGGCCCGCTGGATGACGAAGTGGTGCCTCATGCCGGTGGTATCCGGCAGTTGAGCGATCTTGGCCCGATCGCTCCCGGCCATGCAGGCGGCGGCCATCAGGGCAATGCCCGCCGCCGCACCGTTGCAGACGTGAGCCGCCTCGACGCCGATCAGCTCAGCGATTCGACGGCCGGCTGCCAGGTGCAGTTCATCCATGTCGACGAAGCTGCGAGCCGCTGCGGCCATGGCCTCCACCACTTCGGGCGGCATCAAGGACCCACTCAAGCGCGTAAGGGTGCCGGCAGCGTTGATGAGAGGCACTATCCCCAGTTCTGCGTACACGTCCATGCAATAGAGCCCCCACGGGGACAGCTTCGACCCGCCGGCAAGTGTGTCCACGCCCTGAGCGTGGGCGCACAGCTGCAAGGAGGAGAGAGCCGCGGCGGATCGGTTGAGCCCTTCTAGCAGCCGCCGTGCGCGCTGTCAAAACAGCAATACAACGTTGATGACGTGGCTCTCACGCCCATCACCACTGATCCTCTTTTGACCTCTTTCTGATCAGTGCCAATCGGCGCCTTACCAGCGTTCTATCGCGGCGGCCAGGGCGTTGGAGAAGCGGGGGAGGAAATGCTCGCTGCGGCCGGACTCATCTCGAAGGAGCTGGGGCTGGTTGGTGAGCAGGACGCAGCCCAAACGGCTGTCGGGGTCGGCCCAGTACATGGTGCCGGTTGACCCGACGTGTCCGAAGGTGTCCGGCGAGACCAGGTCGCCGAAGTAAGCTGCTCCCAGCATGAATCCTAGGCCCCATCGCCGGCTGAGCCCCTCCTCCGACCGCACTCCAGGCATGCCCGCCAGCTGATCGCGCACCATGGCCCGGCGGGCTGCCGGGCTGAGCGGCCCCGGCAGGTCCCCCAGGACGTGCCCAAGGAACCGGGACAGGTCCGCGGCGGTGGAATGCAGCCCACCCCAGGGGGCCCCGAAGTCGCGCCAGTAGATGGTATTGAAGTCATCGCCCACGTCCCTGCTCTCCGGGGGCAGCCTGAGAGGCAGGCACAGAGCCGAGTGTTCCAGCCCGGTGGGTGGCATCCCCAGGACGCTGCTGTCCATCCCAAGGGGCAGGAACAGGCGCTGCTGTAGGTAGTCCCTCAACTCCATCCCCGTCAGGCGCTCGATGATCTCCCCCAGGATGAGGATGCCCATGCTCTGGTAGCTGACCTGGGAGCCCGGCTGGAACAGAGGAGCCAGCTCGCACACGGCCCGCACAAAGTCGTCTTTGGGGGCTTGCCGCCGGCGCAGCTCCGGGCTCTGAGGCAGCTGGTCGGGGAGCCCCGAGGTGTGAGTCATCAGGTGGCGAATGGTCACCCCCTGCTTGCCCTGGGCGCCGAACTCGGGAATGACGTGGGCGGCCGGCTGATCCAGACACAGCTTCCCCTGCTGCAGGAGCAACACCGCCCCGGCCACCACGATGGGCTTGGTGAGGGAGGCGATAAGGAAGGTGGTGTCCGTCTCCACCGGTAAGCTAAGGGTCTCCGGGTCGCGATAGCCGTAGGGCGCCAGCCGGACCAGCCGGCCACGACGAAAGACGGCCACCACCGCTCCGGGCACGAAGCCGGAGTCTACCCGCTCTCGGAGCAGGCTCAGGGCAGCCTCCAGACGTTCGCTTGAGAGGCCCAGGTCCTCAGGTGCTGCAGACATAGTTGGGTGTCTCCCCTAAGCTAAAGGGCGGTGGATGTGGTGGCGACCACATCTCCTCACTTGCCGTCTCGCTTCCTCGCCATCCACTCCACCGTCACGATATCCTGGACCCCTTCGAACTCGGGGTCACCTGTGAGGACAATGCCGCCGACCGCCTGGGCGGCCACGACGGCGAAGGCATCGGCATAGGAGATCCGGTGGTTGGCCTTCACATGAGCGGCAGCCAGGACTTCCGGTCGCCCGGCGGGCACTATCCGAATGGGCAGATCGTCCAGCATGGCGAGAACCGCCCGGGCGCGGCCAAGACCGAGTTCCCGCTCGGTGATGTACAGCACCTCGCCCACGTTTATGATGGACGCGAAGGCTCGATATCGGCTGTGCTCGGCTTGGGCCAACACCAACTGCACTTGCTCAAAGCCGGGCTCCCCGCTCAGATAGGCCAGCAGGGCGTAGCTGTCAAGGACGTACGAGCGCGATTCAGTCGTCACTACCGAGCTCGGCCCGATGCTCGGCCAGTAGAGCCTCAGTCAGCGAATGCTTGGGCTTGAGCATGCCGGCTCCCTGACGCACTGGATCCTTGGCAACAGGCACCAGGGCGAGGACGCCACCGTAGTCCACGATCCGGACTCTGGAGCCGGGCTCAATGCCGTACTTGCGACGTAGTTCCGCCGGAATCACGATCCATCCCTTGCTAGAGACGGTAAGAACCGCCATTGGATACTCCCGTGTCGAACGTTATACCCACGGGTCGCATTGTATAACGACCAGCCACCGTGCGCCAGAGTGCCGGTGCGCTGGAGGCCCCTCTACGCACTCTCCAGAGCCCGGCCGGCGCGCACCGTCAGCACCGCGGTCAGGCGCCGGGATAGGACCTCGGTGACGCCTTCGCAGTCTCTCATGGGGAACTCGCCCTCCTCCATCCGCAGTACGGCCACGTCTCCGCAGGCGCCCTCGCGGAGCGTGCCGATCTCGCCCTCCATCCCCAGCATCCGCGCCGGGCCGGCGGTGGAAAGGCGGACCACCTCCATCAGGTCCATCCCCAAGTGCAGGAACTTACTCATGACCGACGTCATGCCGTAGGCGGGGCCGTTGATGCTGCCGGTGTGAACGTCGGTGGAGATGGAATCCGGCAGGAAGCCCTGCTCCAGGGCCGCCCGTGCCACCTCCCAGGCGAAGCTGCCCGAGCCGTGACCGACGTCGAAGAGCACCCCGCGCTCTCGGGCCTCCCAAGCCTCCGGTCGAACCTTGTTGCCGTGGATGACCAGGCATCCCCGGCGTCCTTTGTAAGCGTGGGTGATGATGTCCCCCGGCCGCATGACGGGAAGAATGGCCCACAGCCCCGGCGGCGGGACACCGATGTGGCACATGACTGGGAGGCCGGTCGCCTCGCCCACCTCGCGGGCCACGCGCACCGGCGTCAGGTCGTTCTGGCCCACCTGGAGCCCGCTAGCTAACACCTTGATCCCCTTAATGAGGTCGCGGTTCGCTTCCACCGTATCATAGGCAGCGTCGGCATCGAAGTGCTCGGCGTTCTTGTGGGCACCGCCGTAGGCGGTGAGGCCGGGAGTGGATACATTGAGGTAGGGCACGATCCTGACCGTAGAGGGCTCGATGAGGAAGCGGCGGAATCCGGCGAAGTTGGCGGCGCCCGCGGTACCGGCGTCGACCCAGGTGGTTGTCCCGCTGCCGGGGGCGTGGCGGTCGGCCTCCAGGCTCAGGGAACTACATCCCCAAAAGACGTGAGTGTGCATGTCTATCAGGCCGGGAGTCACCAGGCAGCCGGAAGCGTCGAAGGAGGGCGCCCCCTGGCCGTCTAGGGCCGGCGCAACCCGGGCCACGCGGCCGCCAGCCAAGGCCACGTCGGCCCGTTCGTCCCTCCCGACGGAGGGATCCAGGATGCGGCCATTTCGGATCACCAGGTCGTAGCTCATCGAACCCCCCGCGATGCTAGTGTGTTGTCCAGTGTAGGAGCTCATAGCCGCCTTGCCAACAGCATCCCGGAACCACTGCAATGGCCGGGACGTTTTGACATAAGAGGCGGCTAGCGGGACGGAGGTATGGCGGCCCAGAGTGTTCCCGCTACCTCACTGCGGATGAGCGCTGAGCCTGGCGGTCTCCGCCTGGGGTCCGCGCCTGGGCTCGCTAGCGGTAGCTTCTCGGTCAACCGACAGGCGTGGATGTCCCAGTGAGTGTATAATCGTGCTTTGAGGCTTAGAGATTCCGACATGTTCGTAGGGTGACTGCCATCGGTTGGCTGACCTTGGCTTGCTCTCCGGACCGGCAGCGCAGACTGAGCAGCCTAGCACAACTGGACCGATTGGGGTTTGAAGTGACTGACACACAGAACCGAGTTGGGCTTGAGGTCAGACTGGCTCTGCTGCGCGAGATGCTGAACCGACAGGCTACGGCCGCGGCAGTTTGGTCTCCTAACGGGGTCTTAGTGGAACACAACCGCTCCTTCGCCAGCCTGGTGGGCCGGGAAGGCACGAACCTCGCCAGCCTGAGTCTCAGCGAAGAGCTGCTCCGACCTGCCGACGTTGGAGTGCTGCAGGCAATCCAGGAGGAGGCCCTGGGGGCGGGGAAGGCCGAGGCCGAACTGGTGCTGCTGACCCCTGCGGGCGAGGGGCTACCTGTCCGGGTCGAGGTCGCCGCCTGCCCCGTTGGGGATCAGGTCTTCTACTGCGGGGCTTTCGAGTCAGCGTCGGATACCGGTGCCAACCGGGTACTGGAGGCGCTGGCGCGGGCGGCGCTGGCAGTTGATCTGACCGGTCGGATCACCTACTGGAACCGCGAGGCAGAGAGCCTCTACGGTCTGCCTGCCTCTGAAGCTCTGGGCCAGCACATCTCCGCTTTGCTCCCGAACCATCCTCTGGCATCTCTACCGCCGGCAGTGGCAGATAAGGACCTGCTGAAGCAGCTATGTGAGGAGACGCTCGTCCACCTGCAGCTTACCGGCGACGCCTCACGCACCGTACGTCGCGCTGCGGTTTCGATCCTGGGCAATGCGGGGGAGCCAGTGGGCGTGTTGGACCTCGCCTGTGACGCTTTGGACCAGATCGCGCCCCGGACTCGGCAGGACATCGAAGTGGCCCTGGAGGCGGCACGGGAGTTGGTGGTGGCGGTGGACCGTGAGTACGTCGTGACCCTGGCCAACTCCGCCTACCTGCACTACCAGCGCCGGGAGCGCCAAGAGGTTGTGGGCCGACGCGTGGGGGAGGTCCTAGGTTCACAGCTATTCGAACGGACCTTGCGCCCGTTGCTGGATCGTTGCTTTCAGGGTGAAGAGCTGCACTTCGAAATGACTCGTCACTATGAGCATCTGGGGCGGCGTCGTCTCCTGGTGTCGTACTACCCGGTCAGCGATGCGTCAGGTCAAGTGCGTCGGGTGGCGGCAGTTATTCGGGATGTGACCGGGCAACACGCCACTGCCTACCGGCGCCGGGCGTCGGTCCAGCTGCTTGAGCTCCTCAACTCGGCTTCCTCGGTGGGCGAGCTCATGCGCGGCGTCACTGCCATCCTCAGGGGCGCCGCCGGATGCCAGATGGTCGCCGTCCGCCTGCATAGCGATGGTGATTACCGCTTCATCGCTAGCGAAGGCCTCAGCTCGGAGTTCATCCAGGCCGAGGATAGCCTGCGTTCCGCGACCACCGGGCAGGCCGCGTGCGGGAGGTCCGGTTCCTTGGACTGCATATGCGGAGCGGTGATCGAAGGGCGGCTCAGACGCGGCTATCCCTACGTGAGCGAGGGTGGGAGCTTCTGGACTCCCAGCATCAGCGACTTGCTGCATACCACTAACCTGCAAGAGCTGGAGGGGCAACTCCGCGGCCGATGTGTCATAGAAGGCTTCGAGTCTCTGGTGGTGGTTCCCCTGCGGGCCCGCGAGGCGACGGTGGGCGCGCTCTATCTGGCCGATCATCGGAAGGGCATGGTTGATCGCGAGGCGGTCTCCTTCCTTGAGGGTTTGGCGGGCAGCCTGGCAGTGGGGCTAGAGCGGCTGACGGCAGAAGCAGCCCTTCGGACCAGCGAGGAAAGATACCGGGCCTTCATGGGTGCGTTCCAGGGCATCGCCTATCGCGGCGGGATGGACTTCGTCCCCGAGTTCTTCCACGGGGCAGTGGAGGCCATTACCGGCTACACCGAAGAGGAGTTCACCGCCGGGTCCCCTCGATGGGATCAGGTCATCCATCCGGAAGACCAGCCGCGGGTGCTGGCCAGCGCCCAACGCTTGGTGTCAGAGCCTGGCTTCAGCGACCAACGGGAGTATCGTATCCTGCGCAAGGACGGGCAGGTGCGGTGGGTGCAGGAGTTTATCGCCAGTGTTCCGGACCCAGCGACGGGCAGGCCCTATCGGGTTCAGGGGACCATCTATGACATCACCGAACGGGTGCGGGCCGGGGAGCGGATCGAGGCGTTGGCTGCCGACCTGGCTCGCGAGCGCGATGTTCTGCAGACCATCATGGAGAACACCCAGGCGCAGCTAGCCTACCTAGATCCGCAGTTCAACTTCGTGCTGGTCAACTCAGCCTACGTGGCCGGGTGTGGGCACTCCCGGGAAGAGCTGATAGGCCGCAACCACTTCGAGCTCTTCCCCAACGAGGAAAACCAGGCCATCTTCGAACGGGTGCGGGACACGGGCGAGGCTGTTCGCTTCTCGGAGAAGCCCTTCACCTATGCCGATCAGCCGGAACGGGGGGTGACTTACTGGGACTGGACCCTGGTTCCCGTCAAGGACAACCGGGGAAAGGTCCGCGGGCTGGTGTTCTCGCTCCTGGAAGTGACCGAGTCGGTGCTAGCCCGGCAGTGGGTGGAAGAACTGGCCCGTCAGCTCCAGCGCCGTGCCAGCGAGCTGGAGGCGATCATGGCCGCCATCGCTGATGGTCTGATCGTGTACGGCCCTTCCGGCGAGATAGTGCGCATGAACGACGCCGCCCGGCACATGCTCCACTATCCAGAGGGCGGTCCTCAGGCTCCCCTGGTTCGGCGAATTGAGGCGCTGGACCCGCGAGGCGTGGACGACCTGCCCATCCCCCCAGAAGAGACCGCTCCCTATCGGGCGCTGCGAGGGGAGACGGTCCAGTCCGAGACGGTGTCGGTGCGTCCGGCTGGCTCGCGTCGGAAGCTTTGGCTTTCGCTGAGTGCCGCTCCCATCCGCGATGCCGAGGGCCAGATATGGGGGGCGGTGGTGACCTTAAGTGACGTGACCCCTCTGAGGGAGACACAGATCCACCTCCAGGAGGCGAACGAGGAGCTCCTCGTCCAATCAGAGGAACTTCAGGCTCAGGCCGAGGAGTTGCTGGCGCAGCGAGAGGAGCTACAGAAGCTGGCGCTGGAAATCGAGTCCGAGCGCGCCCGCCTCAAAGCGATCATAGACAACGCCCCCGAGGGCATCATCGTGACGGATCAGGACGGCCGGGTGGTGCTGGCCAATCCGGCAGCGGAGCGCATCTATGGCATGTCGCTGTCAAGCCCGCTTTGGTCGCGGCAACTTCCGCCGCTTCATTTGCCTGATGGATCGCCTCTGGCAGAGCAGGACAGGCCACTGACCCGCTCGGCCAGGGAGGGCGTCTCTCTCCATGGGGTGGCAGTGCAGTTCGCCCCTCCCGATGGGCCGCGCCGAGACCTACTCATCAACAGTGCCCCCATTCACGGCAGTGACGGCAGCATCACCGGGGCAGTGGCAGTAGTGCAGGACGTCACTACCATACGCGAGACTGAACGACAGAGACAGGCACTGCTGGAGCGAGTGCAAGCGTCTGAGGCGCAGTTGCTCGCCACCAACCTGCGGCTGCGTCAGGAGGTGTCGGAGCGAACCGAGGCAGAGAAGAAGCTGCGCCGCTCACAGAGACTCCTGCAGCGGACTTTCGACGCTCTCAGAGACGCCATCTTTGTCACTAGTGCCGATGGCGATGTGATTCTGGACTGCAATCAGGCAGCCTGTGATACCTTCGGCTACCAGCGGGAGGAGATGCTGGGCAACAGCATGGGCATGCTGCACGTAGATGAGGGAGCCCACGCGAGCTTCTGCCGCACTCGAGACCAGGCGGTGGCCGCTCAGGGATTCCTCATGCTGGCGGAGTTCCCCATGCGCAGACGAGATGGCAGCGTCTTCCCCTCCGAACGTGTGGTCACGCCCCTGGATGACGAGGAGGGCCGGCGACTGGGATACGTGTGCTCGGTGCGCGACGTCTCCGAAAGGCTCAAGCTGGAGCAGATGAAGTCGGAGTTCGTGGCCAGTGTCTCCCACGAGCTGAGATCGCCGCTGGCCGCCATCATGGGCTACACCGAGATCGTGCTAGACGGCGGCCCCGGGGAGCTGAGCCCGCTTCAGAGGGACTTCCTGGAGACGGTCTACGAGAGCAGCCAGCGACTGGAGTGGCTCATCAACGATCTCCTGGATGTGTCCCGCATGGAAACGGGGCGCTACACGCTAAAGAAGCAGCAAGTCGCGCTCCCCGAGGTGATAGAGAGGGCGGTGGAGCAGGTTCGCCCGGCGGCAGCCGATAGAGGGGTCACCCTGGTGCTGGAAGTGGACCGAGCCCTGCCGCCTCTGGTAGCGGATGCCAGACGCTTGGGGCAGGTCCTGGACAACCTCTTGGGCAATGCGGTTAAGTTCACCCCGGCTGGCGGGCGGGTGACGCTAGTAGCCAGGCCAGACGAGTCGGGGGTCGTAGTCGAGGTACGGGACACCGGTATTGGCATACCGGAGGAGGATCTGCCCCGGGTCTTCGAGCGCTTCTACCGGGCCCGGAACGTGGCCGGGGAAGACAGAGGAGGCACCGGCCTGGGGCTCTACATCGTCCGCAGCATAGTGGAAGCTCACCAGGGCACTCTGGAGGTGGAGAGCAGGCTCAACCGCGGCAGTACCTTCCGGGTGCACCTGCCCCTCTCCTCGTGAAGCGAGCTGTGCGCGCGGCGCCGTGCCACAGGAGCGAAGGACTCAACCAGACCAGCGAGGAGGGCTTCCTCCGGCCCCCGCAGGTCCCGCCATTTGCTACGGGGCAGGCCACCGTGCCTGCCCCAGGAGCGGCCTGGAGAGGAGCTCCGTGCCAGCCGAGACCGGCTCAAAGAGGAGCGGAAATGCGGTCGGAGCCAAGCCTGTGGCGCCAGTCGGCGACGCCTGCTCCGGCGCGGAGGAGAGGCCTGGCTCCCGCAGACCATGGCACCTTGGCCTCAGCCGCCGGACGACTGCTCCGCCCTGGCTTTCAGGGCCTGATTCATGGCCTCCAGGCCCTTCTGCGTGGCGTCCACCGTTCCTTTGAGGAGAGGCAGCAGCAGCCCGCGGAAGCTCTCCTGCTGGACGACGCGCGCCCGGCCGCCATCCAGAGGCTGGATGCTGAGTGCGTGCTCGCCTTCGAACAGGCCTCCGATTCCCCATAGCCGCCCCAGCCATCGCAGTTCGCGGTTCCGTTCCGTCCTGAGCACTCGCGGCTTGAGGGTCATGGCGCGCCCACCCGGCGGTTCTATGCGGATGCTGAGGCGTGCGTCCGTCTTGGCGACCCCACTCGCCCGGGTGATGAAGGGGTTCCACTCGGGATAGGCGCTGAAATTGGTGAGAATCTGCCAAATCCGGTCGGGAGAAGCGTCAATCTCGATCTCAGAGCGGACCTCTTTCATGGGAACCTCCTGTCTGCCTAGGGCCTCGCCCCCGTCGCTGAGGGCGCGACCTCAGCAATGCCGATAGCAGGTGGACATCCCCAGTTGCGGGCCTACCGTGTCCGGTCCATTGCCGGATCGCCGGCATCCTCGCGGCCGAGCTTGCCAGGCTGTCGGTGAAGCGACCTAGAGCTTCAGCAGTCCCACCTCCTCACTCAAGCCGCGTCCGGCCAAGCCTCGTCAGCCGCCCCATCCTTCTCCGACCGGCGGCGGCACCAGAGAGCCGACGCGGGATTGGGCCAGTCTACCATGCCTACATCTCTTCCTGGAAGGTGTGGCGGTGCCGCCGACGCGCGTCCAGCATCGCCCGGCGGATCACCTCGTGGACCTCCACCGGATCAGAGACATTGCGCAGGACTGCGTGCGGACGGGCCGGGTCGTGGCTGTGGATTATGATGTCGCCCAGATTGAGCAAGCGCTCGCCTAGGGTCTGTTTGTGGTCTATGTCCTGCAGCCGCGCCAGCTCGATGTCCTGGCGGTCCTTCCCCAGCAGCCCTCGGGTGATCCGGATGCGTTCTGAGGTCACCAGATAGTGCTCCACCAGCGAGAGGAACGGCCGCCCAGCCCACAGTACCGTCTCTCCCTCGTCCGTCGGGGCTTCATCGGCCGAGGCCCCCTCGGCTGACAGACCATCCAACACCTCGTCCACCGCCACCAGCACCCCGTCGGTGATGGCGTCCACCAAGACCTGTAGTTGGTCGCTGGGTATAGCCGCCAGCTCCACCCCACTCTGAGCGACGGACTGCCAGATACGCGCGGAGACTTTAGCTCTCACCTCTTCCACTGACGCCATGTGCCCCCCATGAGTCGGCATCGCTCCCGGCACCCTCTACATATGGAGGTACCCACCGACAGTACCATGATAGGGCCAAAGGCAAGGCGCTTCAACTGGAGTCACAGCCCAGAATCGCGGGAAGCATTCGCCCCAGCAGCACCGCTCAGGGACTCCAGTGCGGTCAGGCTGCCGAAGCAAGCCCCGATCGCGCTCCAGGTACCTTCGCTCGCGAAGCGCCCGCGCTCACACGCGCTGTCTCCGCGTGCCTACCACGCCTGGGCCGCTGACTCCTCAAGTGGCACCTGAGTGCTATCGCCTCCCCCTCCCAACTGGGCAGAGAGCCTGCCCTGACAGCCTGTGAAGAAGCCACCTGACTCGGGTGTGCCTCACAGGACTGCCTGCCCAATCCACTCGTCCCCTCGGTCCCAAGCTTCTGCCAACTGGGGGCGCAGCCACTCAAGCTCAGCGAGGCGAGCCCGGGCAGAGCAGCAGCCCGCCACGACCCTCTCGCGCGTGGGCGCGCGAACTCCTCGAGATTTGGCGAAGCGCGGAGCCCGTCCGGCCGGCCGAGCAAGGTGTTGCGGCCTGGTGCGCGCAAGCCACTTCCGAAGCGTCGGCATCCTCAGGTACTCACGCGGGACCGTTTGGTGCTGGGGCCCTTGCGCGCCTAGGCGCGCCAACTCCTCGGGCATCTGCGAGCGTGGGCCTGGGAGAAAGCCACGCAGGCCGGAGTGCCGCGGCCCGACTTCCAGTGGTAGGGCAGGCGCACCCCCGCCAGGCGCGCGTACTAGCGAGGCTCGTCTTCCTCCATGAGGGTGTCAGGAGGTTCGCGGCGCCAGCGCCGCCCCGCTTCATACCCGGCCCGATACGCCTGCCAGGCATCGGGCTCGTGGCTGTGACTGAAGCCGTTCTCGCTGGGCAGGCCCATCTCGTCTATGCCGTCGTGCACCCCGGTGATGAACCACTGGCGCAGTCGTTCTTCGCCGGCAAACGTCTCCGGCACCTCGATGCCTTCGGGCAGGTAGTCTCGGTTGCGGCCCATGTTTGCCACCTCGCTGACACTTCCTCCCGTACCGGAGGTGTGGCCGGGGCGGATCTAGCGATAGCGCGACGTCGATTGCCACATGTCGGGGTTTGGCCCCAACCGAGCCTTGAGCCCCTGGGTCGCCTGGTCGAGGCGATCCAGGACGTCCGCATCCAGCTTCAGGTCGGCTGCCTGGGCGTTCATCCGCAGCTGAGCCGGACTGCCAGCGCCGGCCAGTACCGAGGCAACGCCAGGCTGATGCTGTAGCCAGGCCAGAGCCAGGTTGGCCATGGGCTCGGCCAACTCGTTCGCGATTCGCTCGATCTCGGCTATGGCCTCAAACGTCTCCGCCTCCACCCCTGGCTCGCCGTGGCGCACTCCGGGACGCTCGCAGGAGTAGAATCGGGTGACAGCGCGGCCCTGAGGCACCTCGTCAGCGGTCCGCCATCGCCCGGTGAGCAGCCCCTGAGCCAGAGGGCTGTAGCACAGGATGCTCACGTCGTTCGCCAGGCAAAGGTCCTGGATCTCGTACTCGATAGCCCGCCACAGCAACGAGTAAGGCAGCTGATTGGACTCGATCCGCCCTACCGAGAGGGCTTCGCGCAGGTCTTGGGGCCCGAAGTTGCTCACTCCGAGCGCCCGGACTTTGCCCTCATCCCGCAAGCCCTTCAGAGTCGCCAGGGTCTCTTCCATGGGGACCTCTCGGCTGGGCCAGTGAATCTGGTACAGGTCTATGTAGTCGGTCTGTAGCCGGCGTAGGCTGGCCTCGCAAGCGCGCCGCAGGTCCTCGGCAGCCAAGTGTCCGGAACTCACTTTGGTGGCTATGATGGCCTGTTGACGGCGCCCGACCAGGGCGCGGCCCAGTACGGCCTCCGAGTGACCATCGCCGTAGCCTTCGGCGGTATCGAAGAAGTTGACCCCCACCTCGAAGGCAGTCCTGATAGTCTCGATGGATCTCCCTTCGTCGCGGTCGCCCCAGTAGGGACCACCTCCGAACGCCCAGCAACCCAGGCCTAGAACGGAGACGGTCAGGTCGGTGCGCCCCAATCGACGGTACTGCATTAGCTGCTCCTGCTGATGCCAGGGTTGGCCGCATTGTATCAGGGTGAGGAAGCGCCTGCCTAGGAACGCGGAGGATCGGAGAACGAGGTTCCCGATCCTCCGGCAATACTGGTGGTGCGGGTTACTCCTCCTCGATGCCGGCGAGGACGCGCTGGCGCACTTCCTCCGTCATCTGCATGTCGTGCGCCTCGCGGTTGTGTCGGGCGATGTCGGCAAGGACCTCCTCGTCCGTCTCGCCTCGGGCAACGTAGTCGCAGTAACCACACTGAAAATGCTTGGCCATCACTAACTCCTCTTTCTTGTTGGTTATCGTCCGGACACTAACGGAATACCAGAGGCAGACGCGTGGTCCGCAGGTTGGAGACCAGCAGAAGCGATACCGTGACCGCCTGGTTGTTCTCCAAGACGATACCTCCGTCCGTGGCGGTGGCCTGCACACCTACCGGACAGGTGGCAGTGGTACCAGGCGTGGTGCCAGGGAGAAAGGCGCTCACGACACTGAAGGTGATGGTCTGTCCGGCCGTACCCACCAGGCGAGAGGCGTTGAGCCAGGGGCAGGCGCCCATCACCGCGATCCAGTTGAAGGAACCGCTGCCCACGTTCTCTATCGCTATGGTCTCCGACGTGCCCCTTGCCGCGCTCAAGTGATAGAAGAGGCTGACGTAATCCGGAACCCTCAGGCGCGGCCGAAGCTGGACGCCCGGTCCGTCCAGGTTAGCGGCGACGAAGTTCCGCCAATAGGGCCCGTTGCCCACAACGTCCGCGGTGCCCCCGCCGGGATAGTAGTCCCAGACTCGCAGAAAGGTCCCGTTGCGCTCCACCAGCATACGCTCCGGCCGCCCATCGCCGTTGGCGTCGCCCAGGCGGAGCACCGGACCCCACAGGTTGTCGCCGATGAGAAGCCGGTCCTCTATGCCACCGGCCTCCGCGGGCAGGCGAGGGTTGAGGGTGTAGATGGAGGCACCGGCCCCGGTGGTGAGGGCAATCACTTCGGGCACTCCGTCGGTGTTGATGTCACTCAGCCTTATGTCTACCGGCGGGTCAGTGAATCCCCAGCGGGCCACGTCGGTCCAGGTTGAGACTCCAGTGGGGTGGATAGCCAGCACGGCGGCGGGCACACCATCCGAGAGGGCAGGCTGCGGTCGGAGGAGCACCAGTTCCGGGGTGCCCACACCGTCAATGTTGCCCACTTTGGCCCTAGTCCAGCTGGATAGGGTACCGATCTCGGCCTGGAAGTGGGTGACGGTGGGAGCCTCGCCATCGTTGACGATGATGATGCGGCCCTCGCGGGCCAGAATGACGTCGTCCGCGCCGTCGCCGTCGAAGTCACCTACGTCTAGGTCCACGAAGCCGCCGGCGGTAGGCAGGTCCCATAGGGGGCTGGGTCGCCACTGGCCGGTGCCGGGGTCGAACCCGAAGGCGACGATGTGGGCCCGTATGATGCCTTCATCGGCGGTACGTATGGCGACGATCTTGTCTCGCCCATCGTGGTTGATGTCGCCGACGGCCACGTGGGTCCAGACGTTGGGGCTGACGTTCACGGAGAGATTCGGCAGTTGGGGCTCGCCAGCGCGCAGGGCCACCGGGTCCCACACGTTGAGGATGGGTCCAGGCTGGGTGACCGCCAGTCCGCCGATCACCACGATCTCCCGCCGACCATTGCCGTCAAAGTCTCCGGCGGCCACGTCGTAGTAGGGCCCGCCGAAGATGTCGTACTTGCCAGTGAGATCCGCTGTGCCGGGCTCGACGGCGAAGTCTTGGATCACAACACGGCCGTCGTTGCGGTTGATGAGGACGACCTCGTCGGCCCCCTCATGGACGGCGGGCTCCAGCGGGGCATCGGTCTCGGCGTCCTGCGCCACGGCCCCCAGCGGCGTAGCGGCGAGAGCCAAGATGAGAAGGCCGCAATAGAGACGAATAGCACGGGAACGGACAGCATCGACAACAACATTGGCGCGCATTTCCAACTCCTTCGCCTTACGACACCGAAGGCTGACATCACGCTGTCGGCTAAGCGCCACACCTCAGGATCGGCAGGGATGGGTCCTGAGACGGCCACTGCCGCTCAGGTCCTTCGCTGCGCTCAGATTGCGAGAGCAGGCCCCGGCTGCATTCCAGCTCCACCCTCTCTAGGAGGAGTGCGCGCCCACGCGCGCCATGCTTCCACCGGCCCATCGCGCCTGGTGCACCCTCCGTCCGAGGAGTGCGCGCGCCCACGCGCGCTATACTCCCACTTGCTCGCCGCGCTTGGCGTACCTCCGTCCGAGGAGTGCGCGCGCCCACGCGCGCCATGCCTCCACCGGCTCGCCGAGCCCGGGGCGCTCACTCCTCAGGAAGGAGCTGAACCACATCGCCTTGTCCTCGTAGCCGGCCGAAGAGCGGGCCCTGGAGGCCTGTGTAGAATGCGCTTACGCGGGTCTACTCCCTGCGACTGCCATCTGAACACACTCGTTCCGCCGATCCTGAGCTCTCATAGCTACGTGTTGGGAACACTATAGGGAAAGCAACGCAGGCTGTAAAGGCGCGCCTTCAGGAGCCATGAGCTAACCCCGAGGCCGCTGTCGGATGCGGGCTCCTGCCATCCCCGGGGCAGGAGTGCCCCTCCTCTGGAACCGGACGCGGTCAACACATGACACGAAGTGTGGCATAATGGCAAGCGTTGGTCTGCAGCGATTGGTCTGGAGGTGTGGCATGCAGAGAAGACCCGACGGCGTGAGCATAACCGCTATCTACCACTTCGTGATGAGCGCGCTCTTCTTCCTGGGCAGCCTGGCCATAGTGCTGTTTGCCGTGCTGCCCATCCTCTTTGCCGCCAACGACCCGGGGGCAATCTTCGGGCTATTCGCAGTCGGCTTCGGCCTGCTGATCGCCCTCATTCTGGCCGTGGCCTACTTGGCGGTGGGCATCGGTCTCTGGCAACTGAGAGACTGGGGTCGGTGGGGAGCTATCATCCTGGCGGTGATCTCACTGCTGGGCTTCCCCATCTGGACCGTCATCGGGGCCCTGATCATATGGTACCTGCTCCAGCCGGAGGCAAAGCAGGCCTTCGGGGCGGCCTGAACGGCGGGCCGGGGCAGCCGCCGTCCTGGGACACCTTGGGGCGCAACCGCTCAGGATCGGTGGCTGGGCGCATTCACGCGCCCGCTCATGAACGGCCAGGCCACAGCGAGCCAAGCCTGTCTTGGCGGCCTGGCCGAGTCTCACTACCAGCCGGGAGCCTCCCCGGTATGAAGCACAGGGGCCAGCTCCGCCTCCTAGTGGCTCGGGGCTCGATATCGTCAGAGGAGTTCGCGCGCCGACGCCCCACTGAGCTCCAACAGCCTGCGTAGGCATCTGGATGCTGCCGCACCTGGGGGTGCTGACTACCCAAGAGCGGCCTCAGCCCGCCGGGACGCCGTCGTCTTGCTCCCCAGGCCGACCGGACTGCTTGCCTTGCCGGCTCTAGCTCCGGGGTGCTCCTGAGTACCGCAAGCCGCGGTGCGGCAGTCTGCCAGGCCACGATGCACCATGGTGCGGCAGGGCAAGGCGGCGCCCCTACCAGGATGGGCGCCTCTGCGTCAAGGGCGGAACAGCAGAGGACCTGAGCGGGATCGCCCAGTAACGCCCTTTGCTCGCTTCTGGTAGGGCTTTCTCACAGTCGAGCCAGCAACCACCGCCGGCCAGCGAGCAGGCAGGGAACAGAGGCGATGTAGCCCCCGATAGCGCCCAGCCTGGCTCCGATAGTCATCTCTGGTGGCCTGCCCCAGCACTTCGACAACGCCCTAGCCTTGGGGCGAACCTCGTGTTCGCCCGCAGTGTCTCCGGTACCCATCTCTGGTGGCCTGCCCCAGCACTTCGGCAACCCCCCAGCCGTAGGGGCGAACCTTGTGTTCGCCCGCAGTATTCTCCGGTACCCATCTCTGCTGGCTTGGCACAGGACTTCGACAACGCCCTACGCGTCTGGGCTCTACGTTGAGCCGTGGGGCTAATATGTGGTATGATCAAAGTTAAGACCGCGGCAGGGTGAAAGCGTCTTTGCCCCGCGTATCCTGGTCAGTTAGGGGGTGAGATTTACATGCGCGTAGAGCGTCGCCCCGGCGAGTCCCAGGAGCAGCTGCTCAAGCGGTTCCGGAAGCAGGTGCAGCGAGAGAGAATCCTCTCTGAAGTGCGCAAGCGTCGCTGGCACGTGAGCAAGGGAGAGAAAGACCGCTTGGCCAAAGCCAAGGCCGTCCGCAAGGCTCGCCGCAAAGCTCGCCAGGCGGAGGAGCGCCGCGCCCGGAGCTACTAGCCCGGCGCCCTCCGCGAGTACAGATGAACCGGAGCCTACCTCGAGGTAGGCCCCGGTTCGTTCTCTCCGATGCCTCCCAGCGCTTCGGCCACCAGAGCATCCTCCGGCGACATGCCGTAGGCCTGGGAGAAGAAGGACCTGATGCACTGCCTGAGCCGTTCCCCCCTCGGCGGCGGCCCCCCAAGCGACACCCAGAGGAGCCTGCTGTACAGGTGACCCCCGCCCGCCAGAGCTGGCACGCGCAGATGCGAGCGCAGCGGCAGGGGCACAGCGCCGTTGCGCCTGTAGAAGGCGATGCGCCGACTGCGCAGACCCCTCTCCGCCTCCGCCCCCCACTCGTCCGACTCCACCTCGATGAAGATCCCCGAGGCCCCGGGGCACCGGCGCAGGGCGCCCTTCACGTGGCCCAGCAGCGACCGGCCCACACCGCAGCCGCGATGGGCGGGGTCCACTGCCAGGTAGTCGAGGAGGTACACCCCTTGTACCTCTAGGGGGAGGATGAGGGCGAAGCCAACCAGTTTCGAGGGGCCGTGGGCGGTGTATAGCACCGCCTGACCGAGGGCGATCCTTCTTGCCAGGCGGTCCAGGTCCTCCCTCTGCTCCGGAGGGAAGCTGTCCCGGTAGATGGCCTCGAACTGCTGGCGGAGCTCGCCTCGCAGGCGGTGCGAGCGGCGTATGGCGACCGGTGGGGGCACGTGCTCCCGTCCGGCGCCGCCACTTCCCCCTGCCCGCGATCCGCCATCCACTATCGCCACTCTCTCACCGCATCGAAGAGCGCCAGGAGGTTCTCCACCGGCACACCAGCCTGGATGTTGTGCACCGCGGCGAATACGAACCCTCCCCCAGGAGAGAAGGTCTCCATCCGCTCCCGCACCTCCCGACGCACCTCCTCCGGGGTGCCAAAGGGCAAAGTGCGCTGGGTGTCTACCCCACCCCCCCAGAACACTACCTCCTCCCCATAGCACTGCTTGAGCTCCCCCGGATCCATCTCCGCCGCCGAACACTGCACCGGATTCAAGACGTCGAACCCGGCCCGGATGAAGTCCGGCAACAAGGCGCGCACGGAGCCGCAGGAGTGGATGAAGGTCTTCCAATTGGTGTGCTCATGCACCCAATCGTTGACCGCCCGGTGGAAGGGGTAGAACAGCTCCCGGTAAGACTGGGGGGAGATGAAAGGACCTTGCTGAGCCCCAAAGTCGGTGCCGGTGACCCTCACCACGGTGACCCGCTCGCCCACTACCCGATGGATGCGCTCCAAGTTGGCCAGGGCGATCTCGCCCTGACGTTCGAAGACGCGGTAGACGTAGTCACGGCGAGTGACGGTGCTCATGTACCACTCGGCCACGTCCCGGATGCCCTTGGGGTGCTTGAGCCAAGGGGCAGGCACCAGGGCAATGTCCCCGAACCCGGTGCCCCCAAAGTTGGCGATGGTGGCTCGGTCGGTGTCGTCGAAGGCTCGGCGGACAGCTCGCTCCCAGTGGGCCAGGTCCTCTCCCGAGATGGGCCCGAACTCC
>JABLXR010000004.1 GCA_013178015.1 Anaerolineae bacterium | reverse complement strand
GCGTAGTCCACGGCGATGTCCTCGGCCACAGGCACTGCGGTTACGGTGGTCTCGATGAAACCAATGTACAGGGCATCCACTTCACTGTCGAACGTGATCCTCACCCCACCACCCCCAGTCCCCGCCCCACCTTCTCAAGCGCAGCTACGCCGTAGGTCCTCTTCTGACGGGCCTCTCCAGGGAGAGATCGGTGAGGGATCGTCAGCCAGCGTCGGCTTCTCCCTCGGCGAGCTCAGCGGACAGGAACTGCTCTACCTCTTGCACGAACGCCTCCGCCCACTGCATGACCTCCAGCACCTGCTCTTCGGTGAGCGAGACTAACTCGCGGTAGTCAGCGATCTGCCGCAGGTCGAATGCCTTGTGCAGCCACTGGCTCATCTCCCGGGGGAAGTGCCCGGTCTTCACGAAGTGCTGATCGAAAAGGGCGATGACACCGCTGTGCTTGGCAGCGGCTTTCCCAATCGTGATCAACAGGGCGAGGGCAGCGTAGAAGATGGCGTAATAGGCGCGGTTGACCACACTCCAGAAGCTTCCGCCCTGATCAAGCAGGACTCGGGCGTCATTCAGTGTGGCCCAGGCCATATCCAGCCGGTATCGGATGAGTGCTCTCTGCTCCCGCCTCACAGTGGGATACCTTCCCGTTCGACAGACCGCATGAAAGGAGACTCCGAGAGCGGGCCCAGTTCGTCCTCAGCCACCGGGATTAGCGAGAAGACCAGGCCAGCCTCGAAGCCCACCTCCCAGGCGATGCTCAGGATGGTGTCCATCGTGTGCTTGTCCAGCCTAGGCACTACGGCCAGCACATCCACATCGGAGCCCTCGGTGGCCTCGCCGCGAGCATAGGAGCCGAAGAGGGTTATCCGCACCGAAGGTCCCAGAGCCTCCTGCAACCGCCTTCTCAACTCACGCAGCACTCGTTCCAGTCCCGCGTCCATCACGTTTTCCTCTTGCGTGCCTCGCCGAGCCCAGCAGCCAATCAAGAGAGTGGTTGTGCAGGCCGAGGGGCACGGCTCTAGACCTGGCCGGAGGAAAGCACCCTTACACCGCTATCAGATATCTGCCAGATCCCCCTGGGCGAATCGGGCCGCATCAGCCCTTCCCTGACAAGCTGAGCCCGACACCACTGGGCGGTGTTCCGCCAGCGCACAGCTTTCGGATCAGACGGCAGAGGCTCACGGTCGTGCGGACTCAGAATCGCTTCCATTCTCTTCTCAACCAGTTCCAGCACTTCCTGCATGGGCGCGCTTCCTCCGCATTCGGTAAGCGCTTGCAGAATGGGGCGGCGAAAGGCATGTTCAGGGGTCCGAAGTCCGCGTGGCAGCCTTGCGGTTACACGGCGCCTCGCTCCCCGCCTTGCTCGCGGTACGCGAGCTGCAAACAGGCGAGACCATTCGGCTTGGAGCTCCTTCACCTTGGCATGGAACTGCTCCAGCCGCTTACCGGTGTCAATGCACTCCTGAGCCTTCTCATACTGCCCTCCGGCTATGGCCTGTGCGCCAGCCTCATTGATAGCGTTGGTGACCATCTCGATTTCCTCAAGGAGGATCTCAAACGCCGCGTTGACTTCGTTTCTGTCCACAACTCGTGCCTCCTTGACGGAGTGGCATCACCTTCACCACCTCGTTCCTCCGCAAGTCAACCGCCCTTGCGGGGCCTCACGGGCCTACACCCAATGGCACTGCCATCGGCATGCGGTGCGGACCACTTACCGCGGCGGCGTCTTCCTGCTAGAGGGCCGGCCTCTCCAGGGCCACGTCTTCCAGCACTGCACGCCGGAACACGCCCGGGTCGCCGAAGCGCTGGCGCGCATCGGAAGTCTCTATACCGGCGATTCGCCCGTCCGCGGCGTAGTTCGCGGCGATGCCCGCGGCCACAGGCACTGTGGCTGCAGTTGTCTCGACGAAGCCAATGTACAGGGCATCTACTTCACTGTCGAACGTGATCCTCACCCCACCACCCCCAGCCCCCGCCCCACCTTCTCGAACGCCCGCAGCCCGAAGTCCAGGTCTTCCCGGCTGTGCGACGCGGAGTTCATCACGCGGATGCGGGCCTTGCCCTGGGGCACGGTGGGGTAGCCGATGGCCATGGCGAACACCCCCTCCTCGAACAACCGCCGAGAGAACTCCTGGGCCAGGGGTGCCTCGCCCAGCATGACGGGGACGATGGGCGTCTGGCTGGCGCCAGTGTCGAACCCGAGCCCCCTCAGCCCCTCCTTCAGGTAGGCGGTGTTATGCCACAGCTTCTGCACCAGACCCTCGGAGCTCTCCAGCATCTCTACCGCCGCCAGGCAGGCGGCCGTGTCGGGCACGGTGACGGCGCTGGAGAAGAGGAAGGGACGGCCGCGCTGGCGCAGGTACTCGACGACGACGCGGCTTCCCGCCACCACCCCGCCCACCACGCCGATGGCCTTGCTCAACGTGCCCACCTCGACGTCCACCCGGCCATGGAGCCCGAAGTGGTCCACGATGCCCCGTCCAGCTCGGCCCAGGACCCCCTCGCCGTGGGCGTCGTCCACCATGAACATGAGGCCGTGCTCCTCGGCGATGGGCACCAGGTCGGGCAGGGGAGCGATGTCGCCGTCCATGCTGAAGACGCCGTCGGTGATGACCAAGCCCCGGCGCGGACGTGCTGACCGCGCCATCACCTCCCCCACCTTGGCCCGCAGGTCGTCGGGGTCGCAGTGGGCGTAGCGGACGATCTCGGCGCGGGAGAGGCGGCAGCCGTCTATGATGCTGGCGTGGTTGAGCTCGTCGGAGAAGATGACGTCCTCGCGCCCCACCAGGGTGGTGATGGCGGCCAGGTTGGCGTTGTATCCGGACTGGAGGAAGACGGCGTCCTCCACGCCCTTGAACTGGGCCAGCCGCCGCTCGAGGTCGAGGTGGAGGCTCATGGTGCCAGCGATGGTGCGCACGGCCGCGGGGCCGACGCCGAAGGCGTCCACGGCGTCCTTGGCCGCCTGGCGCAGGCGGGGGTGGTTGGCCAGGCCCAGGTAGTTGTTGGAGCAGAAGTTGAGGACGCGCTTGCCGTCCACGGTGAGCCAGGCCCCCTGGGCCGACTCGATGGTGCGGATGTGTATGTAGAGGCCCTGCTGGCGCAGGGAGTGCAGTTCGTCGGTGATCCAGGCCAACCGGTCTTGCATACGTCGCCTCCCCGGGTGAAACCGGATGCTATGCTCAAGTCAGCAGTCGGATACCGGCCGCTACCGGGAGATCACCCCCTGGCTAGCTCGGTGCCACAGGGGGCGGGTGCGCCCCGCAGCAGGCCCTCTGTGCTCAAGTCCTCGTCGATGTCAGGCCAGTGGATGCCGTAGCCGCCCCCGGCTATCTGCCAGTTAGCGCGCTGTTCGGGAGTGGTGCGCAGCAGGCGGGGATACCACGCCAGGGGCACTGCTATAGCGCGCCCGTCGGCAAGGTCTACGCTCAAGGTATCCTCATCGAGGTGCACATCCCGCACGCGCTCACCGGGCCTGACGTCTGAAGTAGTCATGCTATGCCTCCAGCAGTCTCTATTGGTGCTCCACGATCATCCGTTCGACGAGGCGCAGTTCTCTCGGGCTGAGTCCGAGGTTGCGAGCCAGGGCTACCGGACTGAGCCAGAACTTGGTGGACTGATCATCTCGGTCAACGTGCACGTGCGGCGGCTCGTCCGAGTCATGGCTGACGAAGAGGGGGCGGTACGGGCCGCTCCTGAGCACAGTTGGCATACCTCTCGGCTGAGCCTAAGCCTCTGGTTCGCTTCCAGCAGCACCCGCCACTGCCAGCCATTCGGCAAGTGCATTGGGCCGCAGGGCCTGGTACTGCGGCTGATTCGCCCTGAAGTATACCCAATTGGTGCCCGTCAGCCTGGTAGCGTTCTCGCACCAGAGGGCAGCGGCCCGGTCTTTGTGGGCCACGTCCACGTCCTCATGGCGCTTGGTCTCGATCAGGCAGTGGGTCCGACTCCGCCCCGTTCACCGTCCCCACTGTCTGGAAGGGCAGGGCCACGCGCAGGGGGCCGTTGCGCTTGCCATCCGTCTCGTACTTGCCGTGCCAGATCAGTTCAGGCATTGTCACCATTCCCGTGGCGACCCGATCCTCGGGGACAGCAGGCGCTAGGCCCTCGCAGTAGCTTCGCTCCGCACCTGCGTGCCTTCGCCGCCGCCTCAGGGCTCCCGTCGCCCCGGCAGCCTGCGCATGTAGAACCGGTGCCCCCCGTAGTCCAGGCCGACTAGCTTCCTCTCCCGGATCAGCCCCTCGAGCACCTCCCACCCGGCGCCGTCTCGTCGCAGCAACTCGGCCACCGCCTCCTCGCGCATGGGATGCACGGCGGTGACGCTAAGCAGGTCGGCCTCGGCGTCGCCGCTGGCGGCGAAGGCGTCGCCCTCGTAGCCGATGAGGAGCTCGGTCCTCAGGCCCCGCTCGGTGAAGGCCTGATAGGCGTAGTGCAGCGACTCCTCCGGGGCGGCGTTTACCCAGCCGAGCGCGGGAGGCCTCGTGGGAATGGAGATGTAGCTGATGTCAGGCTCCAACTCCTCCAGAAAGGCGGCCACATCCTGTACCTGGGCCTCAGCATCGTTTACCCCGCTCACCAGCATGGTCTCGGTGGCCAGGGTCCCCCGGAACTGTCGGCGGAAGGCAAGCATCCCCTCCTGGACCCGTTCCAGCTGCAGGTCGGCATGCGGCCGATTCACCCGCTGCCAGGTGGGCTCGTCGGCCGCATCGGCCTTGAGCGACACCCAATCGGCCTGGCAGAGCGCCTCCCGCACTTCGGGCTGCCAGATCAGGCTGGCGTTGGAGATGACGGCCACCGGAGACCCCAAATCGGTGAGCGCGGCTATCACCTGTCCCAGGTTGACGTCCAGGGTGGGCTCGCCGTCGGGAACCAGGGTGACGTAGTCCGCTGCCTCCCCGCGCTCCCGCGCCTCCGCCAGCCGCTCCGCTGCGGCTTCGGCGATGTCGGCGGGCCGGTAGAAGGGGGACCGCCGCGGGGCGGCGGCGTTGGAGCCGCCCAGCTGGCAGTATACGCAGGCGTAAGTACAGACCTTGGGCGGTATGTTGTTCACCCCCAGGCTGCGACCGAGACGCCTGGATGGTACGGGGCCGTAGACCAGACTGCTCTGCATCGGGAACCCCTCCTTGGCGAACGCCCTACCGGTGCCTGGCGGGGACGGGTCAGGTCTGCCTGGCCTGCCCAGCGGCCTCGATGAGCAGGCGCGTGGCCCCGTTGACCGAACGGGAGTGGGGGAAGACCTTCACTACGTCCGGAGCCAGCAAGACCAGATTGCTTCCTTCGGCACAGCGATCAGTGTGCTTGCCCCGCGCGCCCTCACTGAAGTTATCTTCGTCTAGCATTTCGTGAGATTCTGTCTCCCCTTGTCCTCATCCCGTCCGAAGATCGGTCGCACGCGTGCCCCGCCTGCCTATCGCCTGATCGTCCTCGTCCATGAACAGCACTATCTTAGCCGCCCGCCGATCGGGGGCCAACAGGAGATCGAAAGCGTGCTGCCACTGCTCGAAGGGCAGCCTGTGGGTCACTATGGGGCCGAAGTCCAGCCGCCCGGACCGCAGTAGCCCCGCCATCTGGTACCACGTCTCCCACATCACCCGCCCGGTGATGCCCAGAATGCGGGCCCCCTTGAAGATCACCTGGTTCGTCAGGTCCAGCTCGACGGGGCCGTTGGTCAGACCGAAGGCGCTGAAGCGGCCTCCGGGGCGCAGGCACTCCAACCCCTGCCGGACGGCGGCCGGACTGCCGCTCATCTCCAGCACTACGTCGGCGCCCTCACCGCCGCAAAGCCGGCGCACCTCCGCCACAGGGTCCTGGCGCTTGGCATGGATGCTCTCGGTGGCGCCCAGCCGCCGCCCGATGTCGAGCAGGAAGTCGGACAGGCCCACGTGCACGATGACGGCCGCCCCGGCGGCTCTGGCCACAGCCACCGCGCCCAGCCCAGTGGGGCCGTCGCCGAAGATGACCACCGAGCGACCGGCAACCGGCTCCACCAGCGTGGCATGGACTGCGTTGCCCATTGGGTCTTGGATGCTGGCCAGGGCCGGGTCCAGGCCGGGATCGTTGACCCAGAGGGAGGTCTCGGGGAGGGACACATACTCGGCGAAGGCGCCCGGGCGGTCCACGCCCAGGATGTGCAGGTTGGCACAGAGGTGAGGCAGCCCGTTGCGGCAGACGGAGCAACTCCAGTCAGGTAGGTGGCTATCGGCGCTGACGAAGTCCCCCTCCCTGATCGAGGTGACGCCGGGGCCACAGCGGACGGCGTAGCCACAGAACTCGTGCCCGATGATCATCGGAGGGCGCAGCCGGTCGCTGCCGGCCCGGTCCCACTGGTAGAGGTGCAGGTCAGTGCCGCAGATGGAGCAAGCCCGCACCTTGACCAGCACGTCATGCGACCCCACTTGCGGCTGCGCCACTTCCTGCATCGCCAGCCCGGGCCCAGGCTCAGCCTTCACCAATGCTTTCATGGCTCCACCTCTGCTCAGATTAGACACGGAGACACGGAGACAGGGAGAGGGGGAGAGGGGGAGACGCGGAGACGCGGAGACCGTTCCTTGCGCACATCACCCCCTCTCCGCGTCTCCGTGTCTCCCCCTCTCCCTGTCTCCGCGTCTCAAACCGTCCAGTCCTTTCCGTGGCGGAAGATGGACTCCAGCACTGCGTCGCGAGCGTGTTCGATGGCCAGGCGCATGGCCTCGGCGGCACGCTCCGGGTCCCGGGCGCGGAAGGCATCCAGCAGGAGGTGATGCTCGGCCAGCATGTCGTCTGCGTCCTGGCTCAGGTCGAGGCGAAGGATGAGGAAGCGCTGCATGTGGTCCAGCACCCGGGCCAGGGCCTCTTCCAGCAGCCGGTTGCCGGTGGCCGCCGCCACCGCCAGGTGGAACTCACGGTTCTCCTCTAGGTAGGCCTTGTAGCTCTCCACGTCTCCGGCAACGTAGCGCCGGGAGAGGCAGGCCAACCGCTCGATCTCATCCGGGGCGATCCTGGTCGCCGCCCGCTTCGCGGTGGCGGCTTCCAGGATCAGCCGCAGGTCGAACACCTCTTCCACGTCGCGCACGGTGATGCGACTGACGAAGTAACCCCGGCGGGGGAGGATCTCCACCAGGCCTTCCTGCTGCAGGGCGTTGAGGGCGTCCCTCACCGGGGTGCGGCTCATGCCCAGGCGCTCCGCCAGGCTGGCAGGGTGAAGCTGCGTCCCGGGCGGCCAGGCCCCAGACATGATCTCTCGCTTGAGAGCCAGATAGGCGTCGTCCCTGCGTGCGCTCATCCGGCGGGCCCCCTGATATACCGGTGATACATCACACGCTAGCTTACACTGCCTGCGGTTCGCTGGCAACACGGCTGCCGCGTGCTGAGAGCGGGCGGCGGTCGCGGCAGGGGCGGCGCCCGGTGGCTGTCAGTTCGGGTTCGGGATCGAGAGTCCGGGCGATCGCAGCAGCAACTAATGCTCGCCCGGCGTGTTGTGATCTACGTGGCAGCGGCCGCGCCGGGGATGGCGCTGGCCTCGTGGGCTCAGCTGCCCGCCTCTTTCCACCACCAGTGACTGGAAGCCAGTTATGCCAGTGACCGCCCATATCGTGGGCTGGGGCTCCTACCTGCCGGAAAAGGTCCTGACCAATGCGGAGCTCGAGTCCACCCTGGACACCAGCGACGAGTGGATAGCCGCGCGCACGGGCATCCGGGAGCGGCGTGTTGCTGCTCCCGGTGAGAGCACGGGCACCATGGCCATCGAGGCGGCCCGACGGGCGTTACAGGTGGCGGCCGTCGAGCCCAGCCGGGTGGATCTCATCATTGTCGCCACCATATCGCCCGAGTACGTCTTCCCCGCCACGGCCTGCCTGGTGCAAGACGCCATCGGGGCCCGGAACGCCGCCGCCTTCGACATTAGCGCCGGGTGCACGGGCTTCGTCTACGCTCTGGCCCAGGCGGAGCAGGCCATCCGGGCCGGAAACGCCCGCCTGGCCCTGGTCATCGGCGCCGAAGCTCTTTCCCGCTTCGTGGACTGGGAGGATAGGGCCACCTGTGTGCTTTTCGGAGACGGTGCTGGGGCGGTGGTCCTTCAGGCTGCCGAGAACCCAGGCGGCATCCTGGGTACCTACTTGGGCTCAGACGGTTCGGGGGCCGAGCTCCTCTACGTGCCCGCCGGTGGGGCCCGCCTGCCCGCCTGCGAGAATACGGTGGCGGATCGGCTGCACTACCTACGCATGGAAGGTCGGGAGGTCTACCGTTTCGCCGTGAAGGCGCTGGAGAGGTCCACCCGGGAAGTGCTGCGACGGGTGGGCCTGGAGGTGGGGGACATCTCGCTGCTCATTCCCCACCAGGCCAACGGGCGCATCACCGACATGGCGGCACGCGCCCTGGGGCTTGAGCGCCACCAGGTGGTGGAGACGGTGGAGTGGTGCGGCAATACGTCCGCCGCCTCCATCCCGATCGCCCTGTGCCGCGCCATCGAGGACGGTCGCGTGCACGAAGGTGACCTGCTGGTGCTGGTGGGGTTCGGGGCCGGGCTGACCTGGGGTGCCGCCGCCGTGCGCTGGAGCCGGATACCCACCGCGCCTCCCGGCCGCGGGCGCATCTACTACTACCGTGCCCTCTACCGGTTGGCCGAGATCCGCTCTCTCTGGCGGCGGCTGTGGCGTCGGCTCCGATCCCTGGCATTGAGCTGGATGAACGGCTACTACCGCGGCGGTGGCGGAGTCTGATCGGCCCCGCTGCTCCTCCGCCCGGCGATTGGTCCGTCGTGTGCCGCCCCCCGTCAGCACCGTGGTTGTCCTGCCTCGACGCGGTGCATCTAGGTCGGGCGAATCGCGGCCATGGCGCCGCACACCTGTCATCCCTGCTGTCGGGGCGAATCTTGTATTCGCCCGGTCCTGTATCCGCCCGGCCCACCGGTCGGGGGGCCACGGGCGAACACGAGGTTCGCCCCTACGGGGGTGGTGGGGAACGGCGGATCGGCCCATGAGGTAGACATGCTAGGGAGGCAGGCTTTGGCAGCATCATCTAGGCTCCCCAACTTCGTGGTCATCCTGACCGACGACCAGGGATACGGCGACCTGTCCTGCATGGGGGCTACGGACTTCCGCACCCCCCATCTGGATCGGGTGGCGGCCTCCGGGGTGCGCTTAACCAGTTGGTACTCCAACTCGCCCGTGTGCTCTCCCTCCCGGGCCGCGCTCCTCACCGGGCGTTACCCGGGCAATGCCGGAGTGCGAGCCATTCTGGCGGGCCACCGCACCGCCACCGGCCTGCCCCCACAGGTGCCCACCCTGGCCACGGCCCTGCGGCCGCTGGGGTACCATGCCGCCATGTTCGGCAAGTGGCACCTGGGACTGGCACAGGGCAGCCGCCCGCAGGACCATGGCTTCGAGGAGTGGTTCGGCTTCCTGGCCGGCTGCGTGGACTACTAATCCCACATCTTCTACTGGGGCATGGCCGGGGGCACCAACCCGTTGCACGACCTTTGGGAGAACGGCCGCGAAGTGTGGTGCGACGGATGCTACCTGACCGACCTGATCACCGAGCGGGCGGTGGCCTACATCCGCCGAATGGCGGCGAGTGGCCGGCCCTTCTTCCTCTACCTGCCCTACAACGCCCCTCACTACCCCATGCATGCCCCCCAGAGGTACCTGGACCGCTTCCCCCACCTGCCCTGGGACAGGCGGATCATGGCGGCGATGATCAGCGCTGTTGATGACGGCGTAGGAGAGGTGACGGCGGAACTGGAGCGCCAGGGCATCTTGGATGACACCTGCATCTTCTTCACTTCCGACAACGGCCCCTCCCGGGAGACGCGCAATTGGCTCGACGGCACCCAGGACCCCTACTATGGGGGAAGCGCAGGCATGTTTCGCGGCCATAAATTCAGCCTCTTCGAGGGCGGCATCCGCATGCCCGCGCTCATGAGCTGGCCGGCACGGCTCCCCGGCGGCCGCACGCTCGACGAACCCGTAGCGAGCATGGACCTCTTCCCTACCCTCCTCCGCGCCGCCGGAGGCCAGCCGTCCAGCTACCAAGTGGATGGCCTTGACCTCATGCCGTTGCTCGTCCAGGGCGAGCCTCTTCCGGATCGCGATCTGTTGTGGGAGATGGGGCGTCAGACGGCCATACGGCGCGGGCCCTACAAGCTGGTGCTGAACGGGCAACTGGTGGAAGGGGAGCCGCCGGCGGAGCCTGTCCACCTTTCTGACCTCAACGCCGACCCGGGCGAGCGCCGGAACCTGAAGGATGAGCTCCCAGAGCTGACGGCGGAGTTGCGGGCGACGGCGGAAACCTGGCGGGCGGGCGTCGAAGAGCGCTGGCGCAACCGGCCGGGAAGCCACTCCGGCACTACCGGCGTGCCCACCGGGCCGACGGGCCGATGACGCTGGTGCCTTCGCCGCGCGTCGCCGCGAGTGCGGGCTTGCGGCCGGAGAGCCTCTGTGGCCCCAGATGATGTGACTCCCGGTGGGAGGCGCTATTCCCGGTGGGTGAGAGCCTACTTGTGGGCCACCGAGAGGCTGTACCACGAGTTCGCTTGGGCCTACGACGCGGTGAGCGCGCTGGTTAGCCTGGGGCGCTGGAATAGCTGGCGCAACCTGGCTCTGGAGCACGTGCGGGGACCACGAGTGCTGGAGCTGGGGTTCGGGACCGGGGCACTGCTGGTGGAGATGGCCCGTCGGGGACTGATGCCTGTGGGGCTGGAACGGTCGGCCCAGATGCAACGCGCGGCCGCCCGACGCCTGCGCCGCGCCGGCCTTCAGGTGGCCCGGGTGCGCGCCGACGCCGCTGCCATGCCCTTCGCCGATGGCCTCTTCGATTCGGCCGTTTCCACCTTCCCCAGCGGCTACGTCCTGCAGCCGACCGTCCTGGCCGAGGTCGCTCGCGTCCTCCAGCCTCCGTCGGAGGGCCGGCCCGACCGGCCCCGCCTGGTGATAGGCGGCCTGTTGGTGGAGGTGAAGTCACCTCTTCTAGCCCGTCTCCCCTGGCTCGCCGCCCCCGGCTCGGCCGATAGGCTCCTCCAGCGCCTGGACGAGCGGGCCCGAGCGGCCGGCTTCGTCTGTCGCGTCGTCAGGCATCGGGCGGGCGGCGCCACGGTGCCCGTATTCCTGCTGGAGAAGATGGATGGTTCCTGATCTGGACCTCTACGTGGCCGAGGGAGGAGAAGTGACGTCGCCTGGCCCGGGTCGCTGGCGGCTCCTAATTCCCCAGGGAGAGGAGCGGGTGTACCGGCTGGCGCAGCTAGACGATTACGCCGGCCGCCGTTCCCGTCGAGCCTTCCCCCACCGTCCGCCTCTGCGTCTGTCCCTGCGCGCTCGGGCCTCTGCGCCCGACCTAAGGGGGACCTGGGGTTTCGGCTTCTGGAACGATCCCTTTGGGTTCAGCCTGACCGTGCGGGGCTCCGGCCGGAGGCTGCCCACGTTGCCGGACGCCGTCTGGTTCTTCCACGCTTCCCCGCCCAATCACCTCGCCTTCCGCGATACCCACCCGGCCCGGGGCTTCCTGGCGGCTGCATTCGCCTCCCGACCGGTGCCGACAGCTCTGCTCCTCCTGGCAGCGCCCCTGGCGGCGGGCCTGCTGCTCCCGGCCGCCGCCCGACTTCTCCGACGCCTGGCGCGGTCTCTGATCGAAGAGGATGCCGCCATCGTCCGCATTGATCCCACGCTCTGGCACACGTACGAGCTGCTATGGCTCCCCGAGCGAGCGTCGTTCAGTGTGGACGAGACGACCGTCTTTGAGACGCCAGTGTCGCCGACAGGACCGCTCGGGCTGGTGCTGTGGCTGGACAACCAGTACGCCTCGCTCCCTGCCAGCGGCCGCCTCAGCTTCGGTAGCCTCGCTACCCCTGAGGACGCCTACCTGGAGCTGGCCGACGTGGAGCTCGGCGGGGCCTAGACGCCAGGCCCGCCCGGCGGTGGAGCCTGGCCCGAGGTCTGCGGCAGGTGGCTCGGTTCTGCGCTCGGCCTGTCCGCCCTGCTGCCATCCTGGTACGAATCCGGCATTGCTCTAGCGCGGGGCAGCCTATACACTCGCCACAGCCCATCCGTGAGGGTGTAAGCGCGCGTCCGCGACTCGTCGCGGACCCGTTCCGCAGTGATCGGCGCGGTGCCGCGTACCCGCGCCTCTGTGGGAGCCGACGATGAGCCAGGCAGTGATAAGAACCGACAGCCTCACCAAGTACTACGGCAAGAACCGAGGAGTGCTCGAGCTCAGCTTCGAGGTGCGTCCGGGTGAGGTCTTCGGCTTCCTGGGTCCTAACGGAGCCGGCAAGACCACCACCATCCGCGTCCTGATGGACTTCATCCGCCCCACCGAGGGTGTGGCTCAGGTGTTCGGGCTGGACTCGCAGCGGGACAGCGTGGAGATCAGGCGGCGCGTGGGCTATCTACCCGGCGAGCTGGCTCTCTACGACAACCTGACCGCCGGGGAGCTCCTGCGGCACTTCGCCCATCTGCGGGGCGGGGTGGAGTGGGGTTATGTCCGAGAGCTGGCTGCCCGTCTGGACCTGGGGCTCAGGCAGCGCATATCCTCCCTTTCTCAGGGGAACAAGCGCAAGGTGGGGCTGGTCCAGGCCCTGATGCACCGGCCGGAGCTGCTCCTGCTGGACGAGCCCACCAATGGGCTGGACCCGCTGGTGCAGCAGGAGTTCTACCGCCTGGTGAGCGAGGTAAAGGCGGAGGGCAGGACCATCTTCTTGTCCTCCCACAACCTGCCCGAGGTCGAGCGCGTGTGCGACCGGGTGGGCGTCATCCGACTGGGGCGCTTGGTGGCGGTGGAGGAGATAGAGGCCCTCAAGCGGCGTGCCTTCCGCCAGTTGGAGATCCATTTCGCCCAGCCCGTGCCGGCCCAAGCGTTTGAGGACGTGCAGGGGGTGCGGGACGTCCGGGTGGACGATGGGGTGCTGCAGTGCTCGGTGGTGGGCAGCCTGGATGGGCTGGTGAAGAAGGCGGCCCAGTTCGAGGTGGTCAACATCGTCAGCCACGAGCCCAGCCTGGAGCAGATCTTCCTGGCCTACTACGGTGGAGGCATGGACGATGTTGCGTAGCGTGTTCCTCAAGAACGTGCGCGATCAGGGCCGTAGCCTTCTGTGGTGGCTGGTAGGCGTGGTGGCTTACGTCCTCTTCATCATGCTATTCTACCCCACGCTGCAGCAGAACGCCGAGCTGCTCAACCAGTATCTGGAGGTCTTGCCCGAGGCCTTTCGGGCGGCCTTCATCGGGGAGATCGAAGACATAACCTCGCCTGCCGGCTTCCTCACCTCGTACCTTTTCGCCCTCATCATGCCTATCTTCATCCTGGTGTACGCCATCATCGCCGGCAGCGGGGCCATAGCGGGCGAAGAGGAGCGGGGCACTCTCGACCTTTTGCTGGCCAACCCGGTCAGCCGCAGCCGGGTGCTCCTGGAGAAGGCAGCCAACCTGGCTCTGGGGGTAGTGGTTCTCTCCCTGGCGACCTGGGCCGCGATAGTGCTGGGCGCTGTGCCCGTGGGCATGAGCATCGGCTACCTCGCCGTCGCCTCGATCTGCGTCAGTTTGGCGCTGCTGGGGATCGCCTTCGGTGTCCTGGCCCTGGCAGCCGGCGCCGCCTGGGGCAGGCGAGGCACGGCCGGCGGAGTGGCCGCTGCAGTGGCGCTGTTCTCCTACCTCATGAACTCCTTCGCCC
Organism: Anaerolineae bacterium; assembly: GCA_013178015.1. Classification (NCBI taxonomy): domain Bacteria; kingdom Bacillati; phylum Chloroflexota; class Anaerolineae; species Anaerolineae bacterium. The sequence goes on along the minus strand of JABLXR010000004.1, from coordinate 98,979 downwards.
CCGCCGTGGACGTCCTGAAACCGTATCGGGCGCTGTCGTTGCTCTACTACTACAGCGGAGCCGACCCCCTGGTGAACGGCCTGGATCCGGTCCACGTGGCTGTGCTGGTAGGGTTCAGCGCCGCGTGTCTGCTGGCGGGCCTGTTCGCCTTTCGAGGCCGGGACCTGGCCGTGTGACAGGGCAGCTGCCCTCTTGCGACCCATGATCTGACTCGGGCCGCAGCCAGGCGGCCCGGGTCGTCGTTCGGTCCGTGAAGGAAGCTAGGCCTAAAGTTCACAGGCGTGATGGACGATACACCCTGCGGGATTGGCTCGAATTCCAACGCAGCGGGGTGTCCGATAATGTACTGGCCCGCGCATTCTCTGGTCGGAACCATCGCGGCCTCTGGCCTGCTAGCCCTCGTTCTCGGGCTCTCTTGCCTGTACATATACCGGCGGGATCGCAAGGTATACCTGGGGTTCTGGGCTCTCAGCGTCCTGGTCTTCAGCGCTCGACACCTGCTGGTAGGCGTGGCGGTGGCCCATCCACGGGCTGCTACCCTGGCTCTGTTCGGGGATGCGCTGGCCAACATATGCGGAACGCTCCTGTTCTGCTGGGCCAGCTACAGCTTCCTGCGTCGTTCTCCGCCCCGAGCTTGGCTATACATCTCGCTCCTGTACCTGGCCGCTGCCGTGGTGCTCTATGTCGTGTACCCTTCGCCGGTGGCGGTCCTGGTGCCCGCCGTGTTTGCCGCCGGTATGGCTCTGCGCACGGCCTTCCTCTACTTACGCGCCCCCGACCTCGACGTTGCCACTCGGCGAGCTCCCGCCATCGGCCTAATCGGCTTCGCGGCCCAGATACTGGTGGGGCCGTTCTGGGGCCATTCGGTGCGGGCCGCCGCCGGAGGCTTGTTCCTCTCCGCCCTGCTGTACACGTGCGTCGGCCTGGGCATACTGGTGGCCTACTATGAGAAAGTGAAGGAGGCCCTCAAGGAGAGTGAGAGCCGATTCCGCGGGCTCTTCGAGGCCTCTCTGGAGGGCGTTCTCATCGTGACCGAGGAGGGCACCGTCATCGAGGCCAACCCGGCCTCCGCCTGGACGTTCGGATTGCCCTCTCAGGAACTGGTGGGCAGGCGGGTGTGGGAGCTGGTGGACGTCCCTGCCGACTGCTGGCCGCACTGCATCCCCTGGGACGCTCTGTTGCGGCTGGAGACGACCTCGGCCCGGGGGGATGAGGGCACCTTCGAGGCCGAGGTGGTGGCCCGCAGGCAGCTATACCGCGGGCGCCCGGTCGTGGTAGTGGCAGTGCGTGACGTCACCGAGCGTAAGAGAGCGGAGGAGTCGGTGCGGCAGTCCGAGCGTCGTCTGCGGGACATGCTGGAGAGCGTGCACCTCATCTCCGCCATGCTAGACGGACGCGGGCGCATCACCTTCTGCAATGACTTCCTGCTCCAGCTGTCCGGGTGGAACCGGGAGGCTGTCATCGGGCAAGACTGGTTCGAGGTGTTCGTGCCTCCAGAGAACCGCGAGAAGCTCCGACGCCGATTCGCCAGCAACCTGACCTCGGGCCGGGCCAACAGCCACGACACCAATGAGCTGCTTCTGCGGGATGGCTCTCGGCGCATGATCTCCTGGAACATCACTGTGCTCAACGACGACGAGGGGCGGCCGATAGGCACGGCCAGCATTGGGGAAGACATAACCGAACGGATGCGGGCCCAGGCCACTCTGGCCGCCGAGCGCGAGCGCCTGGCGGTGACGCTTCGCTCCATCGCCGATGGCGTGATTGCCACCGACGCTCAGGGCCGGGTCACTCTCCTGAGCAAAGTGGCGGAGGACCTGACGGGCTGGACGGAGAAGGAGGCCCGAGGCCAGCCGATCACGAAGGTGTTCGATATCCTGGATCCGGAGGACCGCCAGCCGATGCCGCATCCGGTCAGCCGGGTGCTAGCTGAAGGCAAGAGGACGGACTTCAGCAACCACACCACTTTATTGACCCGCACCGGGACGGAGCTTCTGGTGGAGCACAGTGCCGCTCCCATCCAGGACGCCGAAGGCGCCACTGTGGGGGCAGTCCTGGTCTTCAGGGACGTGACCGAGAAGCACCGGCTGGAGAGGGAGCTACAGCGGGCCAGCAAGCTGGAGGCAATAGGGCTGTTGGCCGGCGGGATCGCCCACGACTTCAACAATCTGCTGACGGCTATCGGCGGCAACCTGGCCCTGGCGGGCATGTCCCTGGAGGCGGACGAGGAGGCGAAGGAGAGCCTGGCCGAGGCGGAGAAGGCCACCTACCGTGCCCGCGACCTTACGCAGCAGTTGCTTACCTTTGCCAAGGGCGGGGCGCCTATCAAAGAGACCGCCTCCCTGGTGGAGTTGCTGCGGGAATCTACCGGGTTCGCCTTGCGTGGTTCCCCGGTGCGCTGCCACTTCGACATCCCCGAGGACCTGTGGCCCGTCGAGATTGACCGAGGCCAGATAAGCCAGGTGGTGAACAACCTGGTCATCAACGCCGTGGAGGCCATGCCTGGGGGTGGGTTCATCAAGGTGTCGGCGGAGAACGTACACCTGGACGGGGAGGACCTGCCCCTGGCTCCGGGCGACTACGTGAAGGTGGTGGTACAGGACCACGGTGTGGGCATCGCTCCCGACAGGTTGGATCAGGTGTTCGACCCGTACTTCTCCACCAAGGAGAGCGGGAGCGGGCTGGGGCTGGCCACGTCGTACTCCATCGTCCGGCGGCACAATGGGCACATCGCCGTGGAGTCCGAGGTCGGGCGTGGCAGCACCTTCCAGGTGTTCCTGCCTGCCCTGCCGTACGCAGAACGAGCTCAGAAGCCGGCTCCGCCTCCTCCTCCGGATCAGCGGCCGAAGGGCCGGGTTTTGGTGATGGATGACGAGGAGAGCGTGCGGAGGGTAGTGAAGAAGACGCTGGAGCGGCTGGGCTACGAGGCCGAGGTGGTGCCCGAGGGCGAAGCGGCTATCCGAGCCTACCTCGAGGCGCGCGGCCGCGGGAAAGGCTTCGACGCCGTCATCATGGACCTTACGGTGCCTGGAGGCATGGGCGGAAAGGAGGCAGCCCGAGCGCTACACAGCGCCGATCCACAGGTGCGCATCATCGCTTCCAGTGGCTACTCCAACGATCCGGTGATGTCGGAGAGCGCCGCCTACGGGTTCAGCGGCGTCATCGCCAAGCCCTATCGGGTGGGCGACCTGGACGGGGTGCTGCGGCGAGTCCTGGGGAGCGCCCCCGCCCACGCAGCGTAGGAAGCAGGCAGAGGAGGAGATCACTCCTCTCGGTCGAGCGCTTGCCTCGCTTTGAGGCAGGCGAGCACGTCGTGTACCGAGCGATGCTCCTGGCACTGGGCGCCGACCCTGGTGAGCCAGATGAGCTCCGGGCCCTCCGACCGGACCTCTACTCTCGCCTCGGCTGAGTGGCCGTTGTCGCTCACCCGAAAGCCTTCGCGCTCCAGAGCCCTCCGGGTCCAGGTCGCCACCAGACCATCGCCCTCGAGGGCAACCTCGCCTGCCGCCGGGGCGCCGATGGCGAAGGAGCCGGTGGCGGGGTCGAACTCCACTCCTTCGCTGCGGAAGGCCCTCTCGAATGCCCCGGTGAGCACCAGGTCCTCCGGCGCACCCTCGGCCAGGAGCCCGTCGGGCGACATGAGCCAGATGCGATCCGCAGTGCGCAGAGCCAGGTCGAGGTCGTGGGTGGACAGGAGGATAGCCCGCTCGCCCGAGCGGGCCAGGCCCTTCAGCAGGTGCATTACCTCTACCCGCCGGGGCAAGTCCAGGTACGCGGTCGGTTCGTCCAGGACCAGCAGGCGCGGCTCTTGAGCCAGGGCTCGGGCGATCATGACCTTCTGTCTCTCTCCGTCGCTCAACTCGCCCACGCTGCGATGGGCCAGGGGCGCAGCGCCCACTTTCTCGATGGCCCAGCGGACCACCTCCTCATCTCGAGCGGTGAGTCTGCCGGACCAGTCGGTGTAGGGGTGGCGTCCCAGGGCGACCAGCGCGTAGGCCGAGAGGACGCCCACGTTGACCCGATCGGTGAGCACGACGCTCAGTTGGCGCGCCAGCTCCGCTGCCCTTAAGCGGTGCAGCTCGACACCGCCCAGGGTGACCCGGCCGGCAAGCGGAGGCTGCATGCCGGCGATGGTTCGGATGAGGGTGGACTTGCCTACACCGTTGGGGCCAATGAGACACACCAGGTCTCCGGCGCGTAGCGATACGGAGATACCGCTGGCCACGGCAGTCCGGCGCCCCTTGTGCCTGTACCCGATCTCGAGGTCTCGAGTGTCCAGAATGGTATCGTTCATGCGGCAAACGTGTTCCTAAGGTTCTGGCGATTGAGTATGACCCAGACGACGATCGGGCCGCCGATCAGCGGGGTCACGGCGTTGAGCGGCAGGGTAGCCTGGGTGCCGGGCAGGTGGGCCACCAGGTCGGCCATCAGAGCCAGAGAGGCGCCCATCAGGGTGCAGGCCGGCACCAGGGCACGGTGATCGGAGGTAGAGAGGAGGCTGCGGCACAGGTGGGGCACGGCCACGCCCAGGAAGGCGATGGGGCCGCAGAAGGCAGTCACCGCCCCGGCGAGGACGGCTGTGCTACCTATGATAACGTAGCGGGCCCGCCGCACGTCCAGCCCCATACTGCGGGCGTAGTCCTCCCCTAAGAGCAGGGCGTTGAGGGCTTTGGCCGAAAGCTGCGCCACCGCCAGGGCCAGAAGAATCGCGGGAGCCAGGATGACCATCTGGCTCCAGGTGACCCCGCCGAAGCTGCCGAAGGTCCAGGCTATGTAGGCCTGGACCCTCTCGGCCACGCTGAAGTAGAGCAGGACGCTCACCGCGGAGCTGGTAGCGTAGCCGATCATAAGCCCGAGGATGAGCAGAGTGATGGCATTCACCCGCCTGGCTACTACCAGCACCACCGCCATCACCAGGGCCGACCCAGCGCTGGAGGCGGCTATCAGAGCCACGTTCCCGGCGAGGCCGATCCCGGGGAGCAGCACCGAAGCGCTGGCGGTCCCCGCGGCCAGGACGACCAGAGCCACGCCCAGGCTGGCGCCCGAGTTGATCCCCAGGACGAAAGGGCCGGCCAGGGGGTTGCGGAAGATGGTCTGCATCTGCAGGCCGCTCACCGCCAGGGCGGCGCCGGCCAGCACTGCGGTGATGGCCTTGGGCAGGCGGAAGCGCAGCACGATGTTGGTCCACGAAGCCCGGGCCGGCTCGCCGCCAGCGAGCACGGTGATCACGTCGGGGATGGGTATGCTGACCGAGCCCAGGGCCAGGCTAAGGAGGAAGGCGATGAGCAGCAGCGCGGCCAGGGCCAGGAAGGCCAGCCGGCTCAGCCCCAGCCGGGGCCAGGCTCTGACTGCCAACGCGGAACCCTCCGAGCCGGCCGTCACGTGCGGTCCTGCCCCGGCCGCCCGGCGCCAATCGGTTCCGCCCGGCACAGGCTGAGCCAGCGTCGGGCTGGGGCCCGAACTACTGCGTGCACCGTCAACTCGCGATGCCGGTGTCATTGCAGGTGTCGGTAGTAGACCAACTCGTGGTCGGGCATGAGTTCGGGGTGCAGGATCTTGATGATGTCGGCCAGGATAATGTCTGGGTTCACCAGGCCGCTCTCATTGTAGTCATTGCCGCCGTTCTGATTCAGGCGGGCGTTGTTGTTGTAGACCCGGTGGTTCTGGAAGGCGGCGAAGTCTCCGTAGCGCTCGTCGGCGGCCAGGACGTCGGCCAGACTGGTGTAGAACTGGCTGAGGTTCAGCCAGTATTCGGCGTCGTGAGCTCGTTCGTAGACGCTTTCGAAGTCCAGCGGTATGCGGCTGGTGCCGCCGTCGTTGGCCCAGAGGTAATCGGCACCGGCATCGGCCAGGTACCGGGCAGCGTAGCTGTCGCCCCCGGGCATGTACCACGTGCCTCTGATGTCGTAGCCCATGAAGACGGTGGGCCTGTCGGTCACGTCTGCCGCCACGGCCGCCACCTCCTGGTAGCGGGCGGCGATCTCGGCGAACGCCGCTTCCGCCTCCGCCTCGCGGTTGAAGAGCAGGGCCATGAACTTCAGCCACTCGGCTCGGCCCAGAGGGCTGCTCTCCATGAAGTCGGAGAACATGACCACCTTCACGCCCGCGTCCAGGAGCATGGGGTGACTGTCCTTACTGGCGTTGCCTACTCCCAGAGCTATCACCACGTCCGGATTCAGCTCCAGCACGGCTTCCACATTGACCTCGGCCCCATCGCCCACTTCGGGCAACTCACCTTCGTCGAGGCGCTGGCGAACCCCTTCGGTGTTGACGTACTTGCCGTCCCCCAGGCCGATTAGGCGGTCCAGGAGGCTCAGCTTCTCCAGGTAGCCCAGGTGCGTAGTGGACATGGAGATCGCGGTCCTGACCGGCACCTCGATGATGGTGGCGTCTGGGTAGCCGTCGGGGGGCGGCGTCCCGCACTGCACCAACACGTACTGCAGCCCCTGCCCGGCGTCCCGCCAGGGCTCCACTATGGTGACCACCTTGTAGTGGTTGTGGTACTCCACGGTGAAGTTCTGGGCGTACTCGATGCTCGCCTTGTTCGGGAAGTAATCACGATCCGGATCGAACTCATCTGAGCATTCGTCGGCTGCGGTGCCGGGGGCAGAGATGGGCTCTGACACGACGGCGGGCCCGGCGCCTCCGGCAGCAGGAGTGACGCCGCTGCAGGCTGCCAGGAGGGCGGCGATGGCCACAAGAGACAACAGGTAGGCTAACACTCTGGCTTGATCGGTGGGCTGCTTCACTCGACTATCTCCTTTGTGGAGTCAGGCAACGACGTGGAGGCGCCGGCCTCAGACTCCGGAATCGCTTTCCTCTCGCCGCCGGGCGACGGGTGTTGCTCGGCGGTGGGCCGGCAAAGGGCGCCGTAGAGCTCGGGCCGGCGGTGATCGTGGAAGTGACCCATCCTCGTGCCCCCGATGCGCCGTAGCTCGGCGGCGGAGAGAGTCGCCACTGCCGCTCCTTCCTCCCATCCCACCTGCTCGTTCATGAGCTCTCCCTTGGGGCTGACTATGAGGGCAGTACCGGGGAACGACCTCCGGCTCCCAGCCGCGCTCTGGCCGGTCAGGTTGCATGTGACCACGTAGCAGGCGTTGTCGTAGGCTCGGGCAGGCAGGTAGCGCATGATCCGCTCCCGCCGGGTCTGGGGGTCGCCGTGGGGCGAGGCGAACGGGAAGAAGAGCACTTCTGCTCCCGCCAAACCCTGGATGGAACTCATCTCGGGGAAGTGGGTGTCGTAGCAGAGCTGCACGCCGAAGGTGCAGACGTCCGTCGCGAACACCGGCACCTCATCGCCGGCGGAGAACGTCTCCCGCTCGAAGGGGCCCAGGTGGGCCTTGCGGTAGGTACCGATCAGCCCCTCGGGTCCCACTATCACCTGGCTGATGAAAAGGCGGCCGGCGGCGTCGGTCTCGGCCAGGCCGGCAAGCACTACCGCGCCTTGCCGGGCCGCCAACGTCTCCAACCGTTCGGTGATGGGCCCGGGCACGGGCTGGGCGAAGGAGCGCGCTCGGGGCGAGTGATCGTACCCGCAGAGGGACATCTCCGGGAAGCACACCATCTCCACCCCCCGGTCAGCCAGCCTCGCCACCCACGCCTCCGTTCGGCTGAGGTTGTCGTCTATGGCGCCCGGCTCGGCCCTGAAGTTGACTGCGGCCACGGTCAGGTCTCGCACCTACGTCTCCTGGAAGTAGCGTACTCGCTCTTTCTTGTACTCCTTGTCGCTGAAGAGCAATGCGTAGTCGTCCGGGGCTATGGCCTGGCGCAACCGCTCTGCGGCGGCGGCCACCTCGGCTCTCTCCCGCCCGTGGAGCATGGTGAAGAGGGTGTAGGGCCACCAAGGCGGGTGGGCGGGGCGGTGGTAGCAGTGGCTCACCTCTCTGAAGCTGGAGGCGGCTCGCCCCGCCTCCTCGATGCGTTCCTCGGGTATGGCCCAGCAGCCCATGCCGTTGGCGGTGAAGCCGGCCCGCCGATGCCTGAGCACGGCGGAGAACCGGCGCATGATCCGTTGTTCCCGAAGGTGCTCCAGGGCGTGCAGCAGTTCCTCCTCGGTAACCCCCAGCCGGGTAGCGGCGGGCAAGAACGGCCTGGGAACCACCGGCAGGTCGTCTTGGGCTTCTCGCACCAGCCGGCGCTCGAAGTCGGTGAGAGGTCGCTGCTCTTCCGGAGCACTGGTCGCCCGTCCATCTCCCTCGTCGCCTTCGCTGGTCAGGCTGAACCGGACTCCGATCTTGAACACCTGCAGGGCGGGCAGGTCGAGGTAGTCGGTCACGCCCGGCTGGCTCGCCAGCCGAGAGATCTCCGCTGCCGCGTCGCACTGGAGGGGCAGGGTGAGGGTGAACCAGAGGTTGTACTCGTGCTCGCGGGAGTAGTTGTGACTGACGCCCGGATGGGCGCTGATGCGGCGGGCCACCTGGTCCAGACGATCGGGCTCGACGCGGAAGGCGCAGAGGGTGCTGCGGTAGCCCAGCCGACGGGAATCGAAGATGGGCCCGATCTGGCGGATGATGCCTGCCTCTTTGAGCCGTGCCACCTTCTCGAGCACGTCTTCCTCGGCCAACCTCACCTGCTCGCCCACGGCGTGGTAGAGCCGAGGCACCAGGGGCAGCTCGCCTTGCAGCGCGTCCAGCAGCCGGCGATCGGTATCATCCATGGCCTGCCCGCCGACACAACCTGCAACCGAGTTCGAAGGCACTACAGCCCGATCTCCTCATCGGTAAGGTAGCACGCGGGGTCGGGGGCCCACACATCACCATGCACGGCCTCGGCCCGGACGCGGAAGTTACCATTGCAGATATCGAGGTAGCGGCAACCGGCGCAGCGCCCGATGAGTAAGGGTTTGCGGTGCTTGAGCCCGGCCATCAGCGGGTCGCTCAGGTCGGTCCAGATCTGGCCGAAGGGCCGCTCGCGCACGTTGCCGAAGGAATGATGTTGCCAGAACTGGTCTGCATGCACCTCGCCTCGGTGGTCCACTGCGGCGATGCCGATGCCGGAGGCGTTGCCGCCGCTAGCTCGTAGTAGCTCCAACACCTCCTGGTAGCGCTCCGGCTGGTGGCGCTGCACCCGCTGCAGTAGGTAGGGGCCGTCGGCGTGGTTGTCCACCGTGAGAAGCTCGATGTCCACCCCGCGCTGTTGCCACTCCAGGGCCCGGTCGAACAGCACGTCCACCGCTTCGCGGGTCTGGCTCAAGGTGAGGTCATCTTCCTGCATGCGCCTACCCCTGCCGGCGTAGACCAGGTGGTAGAAGCAGGCACGGGGGATTCGCTCTTTCTCCAGCAGGTCCAGGATGGAGGAGAGGTCGCGCACATTGTGCCGGTTGAGGGTGAGGCGAAGGCCAGTGCGCACGCCCGCTGTCTGGCAGGCGCGGAACCCGCGCAGGGCGGCCTCGAAGGCGCCGACGGCCCCCCGGAAGCGGTCGTTGGTCTCCCCGACGCCGTCTAGCGAGATGCCCACGTAGGAGAAACCGGCCTTGCCAATGCGGCCGGCCTCATCGCTTCCGATGAGGGTACCGTTGGTGGAGATGACGGCGCGCAGCCCTCGCTTCACCGCATATGCCCCCAGCTCGTACAGGTCGGGGCGCAGCAGGGGTTCGCCGCCAGAGAAGAGCAGCACCGGAGCGCCGAACGCAGCCAGGTCGTCAATCATGGCCCGGGCCTCGGCCGTGGTGAGCTCGTCGGGGTCGGCCTGGGGGTGGGCGGTGTAGTAGCAGTGGATGCAGCGCAGGTTGCAGGCCTTGGTGGAGTTCCACACCACGATGGGCTTGCGCGCCAGGGCTGCGTCCAGTCCGCTCGCGTGGGCATCCGTGCGCCAGCGGTAGCGGAGGCCGTCGCCCTGGGCCGACCGGCCGCAGAGGAGCTTGGTGATGCTGATCACGATGCCTCCCTCGTCTCTGGCGTTGTCTCGAGGCCGAAGGGAAAGCTGCCGGGCTCGTACATGCAGGATGGGTCCTCGGCCAGAGGGTTCCCGGTGAAGGCAAAGGCGCGGGAGCGGGAGCCGCCGCATACCCGGTTGAACTCGCACCGCCCACAGCGCCCCTCAAGCTTCGATCGGTCCCGTAGAGAGCGGAAGATTTGGCTCTCCCGGTAGACCTCCGCCAGAGGGGCTTCCCGGACGCTGCCGGCTGCGAGGGGGAGGTAGCCGCTGGGGTAGATCTCGCCGCGGTGGGAGACGAACACGAACCCGTCGCCCGCGTTGATGTGCAGGGGCGACCGGCGCATCCTCTCCTGCGGCGCAGGGACTGCGGGCGCCCTGCCAACCTGGGCCAGCCCATCCCGCAATCGGTAGTAGGTGTGGTTCAGTGGTAGGTGATCCTCAGGCGGGAGTCCTCGCTCCTCGAGGGCCTGGCGCTGGAGGACCACTCGCTTGTAGTGGTGACCCTCGGTGGTCTTGAGGCTGACCATGTGGGAGGCCTCGTAGAGGAAGTTCATCACCGCCTCGTGATCCTGGGGAGAGATCATGTCGTCCGCCTGGCCTCGACCGGTGGGAACGAGGAAGAAGACGCTCCAGGTCATGGCGCCCATCTCCCGCACCAACTCCAGCAGACGCGGTAGGTCGTCCAGATTGTGGCCGGTGACGGTGGAGTTCACCTGGACCTTGATCCCCAGTTCCTGGGCGGCTCGCCAGCCATCCAGCGTCAACTGGTACGAGCCGGGCACCCGTCGGAAGTCGTCGTGGAACTCGGGGGTAGAGCCATCCAGGCTCAGCGAGATGACTCTGGTCCCCGACTCCTTGAGGTGCCCCAGGTTCTCGCGGTTCAGCAGCGGAGTGCCCGAAGGTGATACGGCCGGCATCAATCCTTTCTCGGAGGCATAGGCGGAGAGGTCGAACAGGTCTTCGCGCTTGAAAGGGTCGCCGCCGGTGATGATGAACAACGGTCGCGGGTGACCGAATGCTTCCACCTGGTCAATCAGGTGGCGAGCCTCGTCGGAGGTCAGCTCCTCGGGGTGACGGTGAGGCTGGGATGAGGCGCGGCAGTGACGGCAGGCCAGATCGCAGGCCTGGGTAGCTTCCCAGATCACCAGGAAGGGTCGCTGGGTCAGGTCGTAGTGGGGCTGTCGGATGATGGGCATGGTCAGTCCGTCCTCGCTGGTGGCATCGCTGGAGGTCAGGCGGGGGGAATGGTGGGTGCGGGCGATTGGGTCTGGTAGCTCTCGATGGTGGAAAGCAGCACCTCGTCCAGGAAATCGCTGGCCCTCTGGTAGACCATCAGGCTGTGAACGTCAGGCGGACCGCCAAACGTGCCCGATTCGTGGATGGCGGATAGCAGAGAGCGCCGGAAGTGAAAGAACGCCTGAACCGTCTCGCTGAGGCTGAGACCCGCCCGGCTGCAGTGGGCCCCATGGTCGGCCCCCAGGCGACGCCCCTCGCGGAGGAAGCTTTCTCCGTCGGGCCGAGCGCTGAACTGAAGGACGAGACCGAGCAGCCGCCTGCCGGATTGGCGGAAGTACTGACGATCCTCCTGCCCGGAACGTACCAGCCAGCTCTTGGGATGGACCTCCTGTTCGGCGAGCGCACGCCGAGTCACCTCCAGAACGTGGGTCTCCAGAGGGGCCAAGGCGCCGAATGTGGCCGGCTGCCGCCTGCCTTCCAGGAAGGCGTCCAGGTCGTTTCGGGCAAAGCGGCGACGCCCGCCGGGGGTGCGAAGGCAGGCGACCTCACCGGCATCGGCCCAGCGCCGCAGAGTGGCGAAGTGAACGCCGAGGTACTTGGCTGCCTGACTGAGGGTGAACCAGGAATCGGTGGATGGTATCTCTTCTCGGCTCACGATCGGTTTCTACACATTCCTAAGCTTATCTAAGTGGAGCGCACTATACAGGTGGCTCCCGGCGCCTGTCAAACTCGAGTCGCGGTGTATTATCTGACCCCGGTTTCGACGGCCGGCATCCCGGCACCGGTACTCCTCCACCCGATGAAAGCCGGCGTTCCCTGCCGGGCGGTGACGCGCGCAGCACGGCGGCCCGCGACTGCGGCCTCCTTGGGCAGCAGACACGCATCGTCGGCCACAGGCGAGAGAATGGGACGCGAGCGGTAGGAACGACCGGTGAGGCGATCGTTGGCGCGCAGGCGGCGCACCGGCTAGTATCTGACCGTTCATCTGCGCAATGGGCGCATGGGTCGAGGAGGGCGTGTTGGCCTGGTATCTGTACGTGGCGGTGGTCGCCGCCGGCTTCGCGGCCGGATTCATCAACACCCTGGCTGGCAGCGGTTCGCTGATAACGTTGCCTCTGCTGATATTCATAGGGCTTCCCGCCACGGTGGCCAACGCCACCAACCGCGTGGGCATTCTCCTGCAGAACGTAGTGAGCACGGGCAGCTTCCACCAGGGGAAGGTGCTGGACTGGAAGTACGGCCTCATGCTCTCCGTCCCGGCGGTCATCGGCTCCCTCATCGGGGCCCAGATCGCAGTGAACCTGAACGAAGAGTTGATGCGCCGGGCCATCGGTGTGGTGATGGCGATCATGCTGTTCGTCATCCTGTTTCGGCCCAACCAGTGGCTCAAGGGCCGGCCTGAGGGCGCCCGCAGCTACCCTAACCTGCTGGAGATCCTCATCTTCTTCGGCCTGGGCATCTACGGCGGCTTCATCCAGGCCGGGGTGGGCATCTTCTTGCTCTCGGGGCTGGTGCTGGCCAGCGGTTACGACCTTGTCCGTGCCAACGCCATCAAGGTCCTGATCATCCTTCTGGTCACCATCATGGCCATGGCTATCTTCATGGCCAACAGCCTGATAGACTGGGGAGTGGGGCTGCTGCTGGCGGTGGGCAACATGACTGGCGCCTGGGTCGCCTGTCGGGTGGCCGTGAGGAGCGGGGCGCGGTTCATCCGCTGGCTGCTCATTGCGGTGGTGCTGGTGTCGGCCCTGGATCTCCTGGGCATCCGCGACCTGATCGGCCGCCTGCTCTAGCTCCATCAGGGGCGGCCCCAGGGCAACCGTATCCCGCACGGGCCTACACCTCTCAGGGCAGGCTCGAGCGGGTACCCTCTCGCCCGGGCCCGTCTCCTGTCATTCCTTGCTGGCCGGTGATCTCCGGTGTGCATCGGGGCACCGAGGGCCTAGCCTCTATCATCATCCGGGGCTCGGCATCGGAATGCAGTTGCCGGGGTGATGCCGATCTGTCGGCGGCACATCTTAGCCAGCAACGGTGCGTAGGGGCGAACCTCGTGTTCGCCCTCGGTCCGCAGATGAGACGCACTGCTTGTCGGGTTGTCGCCGCGCCTGGGGACGCGGACTCCTCGAGTGATGACCAGGCGCGATGGCGTCGGCCTGAGTGCCGGCTCATACCTTGCCCCCAGATTGACGTGCACCCTGCGCAACGCTCAGGCAGACAGGAGACAGCTGAGGTGCTACACTGAGCCCGACTGGATGGCCGACTCTGTGTTGTTAGGGAGCGTTGGAGAGAGTGAGTATGGATAGCAGGGAGTACGTCATCGTCGGTGGAGGTCTGGCCGGAGGACGAGCGTCGGAGGGCGCCCGCCAGGTGGATGACCGGGGCAGCATCCTCCTTCTCACTCAGGAGCCGCACCGGCCCTACCAGCGTCCGCCGCTGTCCAAAGGGTACCTTCGGGGCGAGCAGGGCTTGGACCGGGTGTACCTGCAACCGGAGTCCTACTACCCGGACCATCGCCTGGAAGTGCGCACTGGCGTCCGGGTGGTGGAGCTGCTGCCGCGCGAGCGACGGCTCAGGCTGGACGATGGCAGCGTCATCGGCTACGGAAGGCTCCTGCTGGCCACCGGAGGACGGGCGCGACGGCTGGAGTTGCCGGGGGGCGATCTGCCGGGGGTGCATACCCTCCGCACCATCGAGGATTCCGACGCCATCCGCGCCGCCGCTGGGCAGGCCACTCGGGCCGTGGTGCTCGGAGGCGGCTTCATCGGGGCCGAGGTGGCCGCGTCGCTCGCCATGATGGGTAAAGAGGTGACCATGGTGTTCCCCGAGGCCTGGCTTCAGGGCCGTCTCGTGCCCGAAGACCTGGGGCAGCACCTGCACCGCTTCTACCGTGAACGTGGGGTCACAATCCTCCCGGGCGACGTCGCTGTCGCAGTGGAGGGCCGGGAGCAGGTGGAGCGGGTAGCCCTGAGCCAGGGCCGATCGCTTCCGGCTGACATAGTAGTCATGGGGGTGGGCATCCTGCTCAACACCGAGCTGGCCCATGCAGCGGGCCTGGAAGTGGACCGGCAGGGGGCGATAGTGGTGGATGAACGCCTGCGCACCAGCGACCCGCACATCTACGCCGCGGGCGACATTGCCTCCTGGCCCGATCCCACCTTCGGCAGGCGACTGCGGCTGGAGCACTGGAGTGTGGCCCGGGGACAGGGCGCTCAGGCGGGAAGGAACATGGCGGGGGCGGAGGAACCCTATACCGCGTTCCCTTCCTTCATGACGGTGATGTTCGACCTGGCGGTGCGGGTGTGGGGCGACCTGGAGACGTGGGAAGCGACGGTGCGGCGGGGCCTGCCCGAGGAAGGCAGCTTCGCCTACTTCTACTTCCGAGAGGGGCGGCTGGTAGGAGCACTGGGGAGCGGCCTCCCCGAGGAGGAAGAGACGGCGGTTCCGGCGTTGGTGCAGAGGCGGCCCCGATTCGATGAGGTGGCTGCCATGCTAGCGGACCCTCAAGTGTCGCTGGCAGAGCTGCCCGCCTGATCCGATGACGAGGGCGGCCGGGACAAATGCTTAGGAGAGGACCGATGGCGAGGGTGTTGAGGGAGCCGGCGCGCGAACTGCCGGTGATCGCGGAGGCGGACGTAGTGGTGGCGGGCGGCGGCCCGGCTGGGTTCGCTGCCGCGGTGGCGGCAGCGCGGGAGGGGGCGCGCACTGTGCTGGTCGAGCGGTATGGGTTCCTGGGTGGGTTGGCCACGGCAGGCATGGTGGCGCCCATTCTGGGACACACTGCCCACGACAGCGACACGCCCATCGTGCAGGGCATTCTGCAGGAGATGACCGATCGCATGCACGCCCTGGGCGGCGCCACCGGCTGGGAAGAGGCGCTGAAGCAGTGGGGCATCAACTTCGACGTGGAGGCATTCAAGTACGTCGCTGACGAGATGATCTCCCAGGAGGACGTAGAGCTGCTCTTGCACACCCTGGCGGTAGATGCCGTCGCGGCCGACGGCCATCTGGAGGGCGTGGTGGTGGAGAGCAAGTCGGGCCGGCAGGCCGTGGTGGGGAAGGTGGTCATAGACGCCACCGGGGACGCGGACCTGGCTGCGCGCGCCGGCCTTCCCTTCACTCAGGGACGGGCCTTCGATGGGGCGGTGCAATCCATGGGCTCCTTCTTCTACCTCGCCGGGGTCCCCGACCTGGGAGAAGCACAACGCCGGAAGGCCATTGAGCTGGTGCGACGGAAGCTGGAGACGGGCGAACTCAGCTTCTATCACCCCGGCTTCTTGGCGGTCAACACGGTGCACGATGACTACTACTCCCCCAACGTGACCCGCATTCCGGCCGATCCTACCGACGTGGGGGACCTGACTCGGGGCGAGCTCATGGCGCGTCGGGAGGTCTGGAAGCTGCTGGAGACGCTGCGCGCCGAGGCCGAGGGGTTCGAGGACGCCTACATCCTGGCCACGGCCCCGCAGGTAGGGGCCCGGGAGAGCCGGCAAGTGACGGGCCTGTACACCCTCACCGGCGACGACGTCACCTCCGGCCGCAAGTTCGAAGACGCGGTGGCCCGTGGTTCGTGGTGGATAGACATACATTGCCCCCTGGGACACACCTATCCCGTGCACCTGTGCATCCGGGAGTGCCCTCGAGGCGAGCGGTGTGCCTTCTGGAAGGCGGAGAATCGGAGGATGTACCCGGACCGGGAGTCTCTCTGCCCACCCCAAGGGGACTGGTACGACATCCCCTACCGCTGCCTGGTTCCTAAAGGCAGCGCCAACTTGCTGGTAGCAGGCCGGAGCATCTCCGCCACTCATGAAGCCATGGCCGGCGCTCGGGTGATGGGCACCTGCATGGCCATCGGGGAAGCGGCCGGGGTGGCAGCAGCCCTGGCGGCCGCCGAGGATGGTGTGGTCGCCCATGTAGACGTGCAGACCCTGCGGAGCCGGCTGTCCGGCAATGGTGCCCTGGTGTAGGGGAATGAGCCGCCTATGACGCAGATGCGGCGCTGATGAACGTTGATCAGAAAGAAAGGATGAAAGACATGTTAGTGCTATCTGTCCTTAGTCGAATGGCGCACGGTCGCCATCAGGGCACACCCGTGTCATTCCTTCCTTTCCGTTCGATCAGCGTCAATCAGCGTAGCATCAGCGTCATCAGCGTCCTATTCCTTCTCCTCCTCGCCGTGGTTCCCGTCCGGGCACAGGAGCCCTGCCCCTACGCCGACATCCGCAACGAGAGCCAGCCCCCCCTGGATCGGGAGGCAGTGTGTGCTGCCGCCCGGCCCCTGGCGGAGCAGGACTACCGCGTCCTGGTCCTGCTCACCGACTATCGCCCTTCCGGCCAGGACGACTGGTACGACTACGTTGATGCCGTGGAGGTGGAGGCGGGGCTGCGCGACCCGAGCCAGCCCGACGCCTTTGCCTCCAACGGTATCGCCCTGGAGGCCAGCACCGCCACCGATCTGTCCTTCGCCTACAGCCTGACCATCGGCCAGGCCTTGTTCGGCTCCGCCCTGGACACCGACGCGGCCGCGGCCCGGGTCCGAGAAGCCATGCGCGGTGGTATCGCTGCGGGCGACCCGACGGCCGGGTTCGTGGAGGCTCTGGGGGCGGTGAACCGCACCCTCAACCCGCCTCCTTCCCCCATACTGCGGGCATTGGTGGTAGCCGTTGGAGTGCTCTTCCTGGTGGCGGTGGGAGCGGTGGCATACGTCCTGGCGGTGGTACCCGCCCAACGGCGGGCCAGGCTACGCGCGCACCTGGGCCGCCTGCGGGCGCGGGTGTCGAACCTCCTCCTGGCCGGAGAGGGGCTCCTGCAAGGGGCGACCCCGGAGGACACGATGCTCTACGCCCTCTTCCGGGGCTACGGTGGCGAGCGCTATCCCGAGCTGCGCCGGCAGGTGCACGACTGGTTGAGACAGAGCCAGGCGGCCCTCAATTCAGCCTTCGAGCTGCGGCAGCAGCTTAGCGACCCGGCCGCCACCGACACGAGCCTGGAGGACCAGGTGCGCGCCTGGGAGACGCTCTACCTGACCCTGGTGGGCTCCAGCGAGAGGGTCCTGAGCCTGACCGAGGAGCAGTTGCGGACGTTGCTGGACCCGATGCTGGTGCTGGAGCGCCGGGAGGAGCAGGACTCGGCTCTGGTGGAACAGCTCGAGGCGGTGCGCCGGCAGTTGGCCGGCCTGCCCCTCAAGGTCGAACTCGTGCTGGTGGACCCGGCCACCGTGGATGCCGATGGCATTCTGGGCTATGTGGATAGAGTCAAGGCTGAGATCGCCCGGCTGCGCCAGGCTCAGGACGAGGCACCCGGGCGGCTGGACGAGGCGCGCTCGCGGCGTAGGCAGGGCGAGGAGGACCTGCCCTC
This sequence comes from Anaerolineae bacterium, assembly GCA_013178015.1. Classification (NCBI taxonomy): domain Bacteria; kingdom Bacillati; phylum Chloroflexota; class Anaerolineae; species Anaerolineae bacterium. The sequence continues at coordinate 81,513 of JABLXR010000004.1, read as the reverse complement.
CGGCTTTTTTCTGAGTCCCGCCCAAGCCTTCGCCGGGGTGGACCGGCGGCTGCAGGCGGCCCAGGCGGCCCTGGACCAGGGGCTCTACCTCAATGCCCTGAGTGAAGCTGACGCTGCCCTGCAGGGCGTGGCCGCGGTGGAGGCGTTGGTGAAGGCGCTGGAGGAGCATCGCCGGCGTCTGGAGCAGGCACAGGAGGTGGTGAACCGGGGCTACCGGCTGCCCACGCTGGAAGCGAGGCTCCAGGAAGTGACCCACCTTCGGGACGAGGTCGGTGTCCACCTGACAGAGGGGCGGTTCGATCAGGCCCAGGCGGGCATCGAGTCGCTGAGCCGGGCGAGCGCCGATATGCTGGGCGAGGCCCAGGAGTGGGAGGCGCTCCGGGGTGCCAACGAGGAGGCTCTGGCCCGGCTGCGGGCCGAGGCGGCCCGGGTGTCCGAGTACCTCCGGCGGGAGGCGCGGCCGGCGTGGGAGGCGCTTCGGGCCTACCCGGAGCCGAGCTGGTCGCCGATGAGCCCGGTCATGGACCAAGCTGAGTCCGGCCTGGCCCGGGCCCAACGCGACCTGGAGCAGGTACCCGCCCTCAACGACATGGCGAGGCAGGAGTTCGACCGGGCCCGGGAGCTGCTCCAGGCCACTGCCGCCGTGCTGGAGCAGGTCGAGGGTGACGCCCGGCAGGTGGTGGAGACGCTGGAGCGGGTGCGCCGGGCAGAGCGGGACACGGCCGAGACGCTGGAGAGGGCCTCGCGGGAGCTGTCTGCGGCCGCGGGGCTGTGGCGGTCGGAGCCGGCAGCAGTAGCGCCCGAGGTGGGCGTGCGGCTGACGGAGGCAGAGCGGCGCCTGGCTGAGGGGCGGAATCTGGCTCAGGCGGGCAGCTTCCTCGCGGCCGTATCGGCCCTGAGTGCGGCTCTCGATATGGCCTCCCAGGCCCGCATCCGGGCCGACCGCGACATTTCCGAAGTGGTCGGCCTCCGGCGCGAGCTGGAGCGGGCCGCCCAAGACGCCCGCAGAAGGGTGGAGGAGGCGGCTAGAGCGGCCCGCAACGTGCCCGGCGGCCCCCTGGCAGCCACTGCCGGGGCGCAGGCTAACCGCCTCCGCGATGCCCTCACTCAGGCGGAGCGCGCCCGGTTGGCGGCAACCCAGGCGCGGGATCGGGAGGCGCTGCTGCGCGCCCACCGCGAGGCCGTCTCTCGCTTCCGCGAGTTGGAGTCCCTGGCCGAGCGCACCCAGAGGGACATCGAGGAGGTGCTGTGGCGGGAACGGCAGAGACACGTGATGTTCCCACCTCTAAGCGGCGGACCCCGACCGCGCGGACCTTCGTGGCCGGGACCGTCGGGCCGCAGCAGCCCCTCTCATCCGGGCAGTTCCGGTCCCTCATCGCGACCTGGATCGGGGGGCTCGCGCCGCCCCGGCGGGTTCGGCGGTTCCGGCCGACCTGGTGGCATGGGCGGCTCCTCCCGGCCGGGCGGCATGGGTCCCAGCCGTCGGCGCTGAACCGGCTTCCCCGGCTTCAGGGCTGCCGAGGGGTAACAGCTCAGGATCGGGGGACGAGTGCTGACGAGCACCGCTGCTCCGGGCTGAACCCCGGAGCTACGACAAGGCGAAGCCGGCCTTCGCCGGCTGCAGGAAAGCCCTAACCCGCGGAGGCGGGCTTCGCTCAGCCATAGCTCCGCGGCTTCAGCCCGGAGCGACATCGCGGGTCAAGGCTCTTCCCCCCATGATCGTGAGTTCTTACGCCGCGGGTCGAACACCATCCGCGCGTGGGCGCGCGGACTCCTCGGGTGTAGCACCCCGTGACTTGCCCCTTCGTCTGTGTGCTCCTATACTTTCTGCAAGTATTTGCAGTAGCATCCCCGAATCGGCGGGAGGTCGGCGTTGAGCGTGGCAGACAGAGACTTGATGGATCAAGTGGAGCGGGCAGTGGCCTTCCATGGGCACCTCTGCCCCGGCGTCATCACGGGCGTGCGGGCGGCCCAGATCGCCCTGCGGGAGCTGGGCGGCAGGGCCGAGGACGAGGAACTGGTGGCCATCGTGGAGTGCGACAACTGCGCCGTGGACGCCATCCAGGAGCTCACCGGCTGCACCTTCGGCAAGGGCAACCTGATCTACCGCGACTACGGCAAGACGGCCTTCACCTTCGTCCGCCGCTCCGACGGCAAGGCCATCCGGGTGGCCAGCAAGCCCCGCCGCGCTGAGCCGCCCTCGGAGGAGTACCTGGCCCTGCGGGAGAAGATCAACGCCGACACCGCCACCGAGGCCGAGCGCGACCGCTTCGGCCAGCTCCACCGGGAGAGAGCCATGCGGTTGCTGGAGCTCCCCGAGGAGGAAGTCTTCACGGTACGGGAGGTGGACACGCCGCTTCCCCGTCGGGCCCAGCTGCGCCAGTCCGTCGTCTGCTCCCGCTGCGGGGAGCCGGTGATGGAGACGCGCGCCCGGCTGTTGGAGGGCGAAGTGCTCTGCCTGCCCTGCTTCGGCGAGCTCGAAAGCCGCTAGCGCGGCCGGTGGTGCGGGATGCACCGCTCGCCTCCGGGCAGGGCCGGACGCATGGGCGTCTGAGCCCTGACCCTCTTCCTAGTCCTCACCATAGACTTCCTTCTGCCTCGCCTGCTTCCAGGCGATCCCATTCGCGCCCTCTGCGACCCCGACATTGGCGCTACCGCCTTGAGCCGGGAGGCCTTCGCCCGCCTGGAAGAGCACTACGGACTGGGCGAGCCCCTCCTGCAGCAGTACCGCGATTTCTGAATGCGGCTGGCCCGGGCGGACCTGGGCCGCTCTATCTATTACAGCCACGACGTGTGGAGCCTGATCCGGACCCACCGGCCCTGGTCCCTGCTTCTGGGAGGGACGGCTCTGGCTCTGGCGTCCGTGGCCGGTGTTCTCTGGGGAGCACAGGCGGCCTGACGCCGCGACTCCTGGTTCGACCGAACCTCGCTCGGATTGCTCACCCTCGTGGATGGCCTGCCTTCGTTCTTCCTGGGGATGCTGCTCATACTGGCCTCCGCCGTGCACCTGCGCTGGCTGCCCCTCAGCGGCGCCCGTACTCCCTTCGCCGCCGATGCCGGCCTGCTGGTGACGGGCTCGGTATTCGTGGAGACGCTCTTCGCCTACCCCGGGTTGGGGCACTTGCTGGTCACCGCTGTGGGGGTGCGCGGCTATCCCCTGATCGAGGGGCTCTTCCTGGTGGTGTCCCTGGCCATGGTCCTGGCCAACGCAGGCGCGGATGTGCTCTCCCGGTGGCTGGATCCGCGGGTGGGGGCGGCATGACCCTGGCACAGGGATCCACACGAGCTGAGCGGCGAGCAGAGGCAACGAGCCATGAGTGCCATAGCCCTGGCCTGCTCGCTCGATCTGCTCATCCTGTACGAGCCCACTGCGGGGCGGGGCGCCGTCGCCTGGGCGGAGCTCCGGCGCACGCTGGCCAGCCTCTGCCTGGAGGAGGGCCTGTCCTTCATCTTCCTGGCCAACCCGGACTACTTTCTGGGCGAGCCCCACGTGGAGCGGATCGAGTATCGGCCGATGAGCGGCGAGTTGCTGGCCCTGCGCAACGGCGACATTGACGCCGCCAGCCCCTCGGGCCGGTTCACCGACGACGTCCTGGCTCCGTTCCGGGAGTCGCCCTGCCGCATCCTGGAAGCGCCGGGGGAGTGGCACATGGCCCTATTCCTCAACCTGGAGCTGTCACCCCTGGACGACGTGTCGGGGCGACGGGCGCTGGCCCACGCCCTGGATCGGCAGGGGATTGTGGATCGGGTGTTGCAGGGCCGGGGCCTCCCCGGGGGGTGAGAGCTGGCTCCTTGCGGCCCACGCCTACTACGACCCTGACGCCGGTCGGCACGAGCATGACGCGGCGCGGGTGGAGCTCCTCCCGGAGGTGGCGGGCTACTGGGGCGCTGACGGCGACGGCGTGGGCGAAGGCCTGGACGGCCGGCGCCTGCCGTTCACGCTGACCGACAGCACCGACGATCTGGCTCGCCTGCCCGAGTTCATCCGCTCCGATCTGGCCAGGGTGGGCGTAGAGGTGGAACTGAACGGGGTGGATCGGCTGAGCCGCGACGAGATGGCCCGCAACGGTGAGTATGAGTTGATGCCCCTGGGGCACGGCGGCCTGGGCGGAGATCCGGACCAGCTGAGAGTCGTCTGCGCCAGCTTCAGTCAGAGCCGCTCTCTCAACCGGGTGCCGGGCTACAACAACCCACGCTTCGACGAGTTGGCCCGCCTGCCGTTGACCGTCTCCGACCGGAGAAGCCGATGCAGCTGGTGCACGAGATGCAGGCTCTCCTGGCCGAGGACGTGCCCGCCATCCCCGTCGGCTACCCTCACTGCTACACCATCGTCGACGCTGAAGTCCTCGACACCTGGTTCCACACCCCGGGCGGCTACGCCTCGGGCATACCCATCAGCCAGAACAAGCTGGTGTTTCTAGGGGATAGGTTACAGGTTACAGGGAATAGGTTACAGGTTACAGGGGATAGGTTACAGGTTACAGGGGATAGGTTATAGGTTACAGGGGATAGGGGATAGGTTATAGGTTACAGGGGAGTCTCTCAGACGTCCCTCCGCTTCACTACCCCCTATTCCCTATCCCCTGTAACCTATAACCTATTCCCTGTAACCTACCCTGATGCTGGACGGTGAGCGGCGTTCGGTGCATGATGCGCTCGAGCCCGTGCGTGCGGGCGCTGGCAGGGCGAGGCTGAGGCCGTGGCACGCTCGACGTCGCCGGCCGATTCGTATCGTTGGAGGTGCATGGTGGGTAGGGTGGTGCACTTTGAGGTCCCCGCGGACGACCCGGAGCGCGCTGTCAGCTTCTACCGCAACGTTCTGGGCTGGCAGGCGCAAAGATGGGAGGGCCCAATTGACTACTGGCTGGTGACCACCGGGGAGGAAGGCACACCGGGCATCAACGGTGCCATCATGCGCCGGGAAGGGCATACGGGTGTGGTTAACACCGCCGCAGTCGTCTCGGTGGACGAAACGGCGCGCAAGGTGGAGGCCAACGGCGGCAAGGTGATCATGCCCAAGAGTGTCGTGCCGGGGGTGGGCTTCGTGATCTACTTCACCGACACCGAGGGCAACGTCTTCGGCGCTATCGAATCCGACGAATCAGCGCGGTAGGTTACTGGATCTGGCGGCTGTCGCAGGGGGTCCCGGGTGGGCACGTACTCAGCCCATCCCTCGGACTCCCTGCAGTCGCGCCGGAGACGGGAATAACATACAGTGTTACAGTCAGACAGCCTTGTTAGAGAGGTCGCGGTATGCGAGAGCGTGAGATGCCCGTCTATCTCGGTCAGCGTTACATCGGCAGGTTCGTCTCCGTGGACTGGCACGGCGGAAATGAGCCCTGGTCCATCGAGGCGCTGGATGACGACGGACACATCGTGAAGATGGAGGCAGAGACCTTCGCCGTGGAGAAGGGCCCCGTCCTCCGAGTGACCAGCGGGCGCTGCTGCGAAGGGCCGTAAAGCAGGTTATAGGTTATAGGGAACAGGTTACAGGGGGTAGGGAAGAGCAGGGTGGGCAAGATCGAGTCACACCGGGACCTGGTCGTATGGCGGAAGGCAATGGAGATGACGGCTGAGGTCTACCGGCTGGCGGCAGGCTTCCCCAGGGAGGAGGAATACCGGCTCACCAGCCAACTGGTGAGAGCAGCGGCGTCGGTCCCGGCGAATGTCGCCGAAGGGCATGCGCGGGGGACCCGTAAAGACTACGCCCACTTCGTCGCGGTGGCGAAGGGATCTCTGGCAGAAGCTGAGACCTTCCTCCTGCTGGCCCTCGATCTGGGTCTCGCGTCACCTCAGGAGGCCCAGCACGCTCTGTCCCTCATCGAGGAGATCAGCAAGATGCTGACAGCTCTGCGTGCCCGTCTCCTCTCCGGCTGAAGTCCGGTAGTCCTCCCTCCCCCCTGTTCCCTGTAACCTACAACCTGTAACCTGCCTTAGCTAGGCCGTAGGCGCAGGCGTGGGCCATCTCGTGGGCCTCGTCCAGGGGTACGATGCCGCGCACCACCAGACCGGCCAGCCAGTTGGCGTCCACCCGGCGGGCCAGGTCGTGGCGGGCGGGGATGGAGGGGAAGGCTCGGGTGTCGTCGTTGAAGCCCACGGTGTTGTAGAGCCCGGCCGTCTCGCTCACCAGTTCCCGGAAGCGAGTCATGCCGTTGAGGCTGTCGAAGAACCACCAGGGCGGACCCAGCTTGAGAGCGGGGTAGTGCCCCGCCAAGGGAGCCAGTTCGCGCGATAGGGTGGACTCGTCCAGCATGAACAGGATGAGGGTCAGGCGGGGGTCGTTGCCGTACTTGCTCAACAGGGGCCTGAGGTTGCGGGTAAACTCGGTAGCCACCGGGATGTCGGCTCCCATGTCGGGGCCGAACCGGGCGAATACCTCCGGGTTGTGGTTGCGGAAGGAGCCGGGATGAAGCTGCATGACCAGGCCGTCCTCGATGCTCATTCGCGCGCTCTCCATGAGCATGTGCCCGGTGAAGCGTGTTGCGTCCTCGGCGGTAGCCTCCCCCCGCAGCGCCCGCTGGAAGATGGTGTCGGCCTCCCGGGCGGTTAGCTCCTCGGTGTAGGGAGTGAGGGCGGCGTGATCGGTGGCCACGGCGCCCATGCTTTTGAAGTAAGCTCGGCGGCTCTCCAGCGCCTGGATGAGGGACGAGTACCCGTCCACGGCGATGCCCGACACCTCGCTCAGGGCGTCCACGTTCTCCCGCCAGCCGGGCGCATCCAGGTTGACCACGGCGTCCGGTCGGAACGTGGGGATGACCCGGCCGGGCCAACCCGACTCACGTATGGCCTGGTGATGTTCCAGGCGCGAGGTGGCGGCGTCCGTGGTGCTTAGCACTTCGATGTTGAACCGCTCGAACAGGCGGCGGGGCCGGTACTCGGGCGAGTTCAGCCGGTCCTGGATGTGGTCGTAGACCGTCTGCGCCGTCTCTCCCGTTAGCCGCTCTTGGACCCCGAACACCTCCTTGAGCTCGTGGGCCAGCCACATGCCGGTGGGAGTGCCCCGGAAGAGGTAGAAGTGCTCGGCGAACACTTGCCAGGCCCGGCGGTGGTCTCGCTCCGTGGGGCCACCGTCGCGGCGGGGGATGCCCAGGCTCTCCAGGGGCACGCCCTGGGAGTAGAGCATGCGGAAGATGTAGTGATCGGGAATGAGGATCAGCTGCGTGGGCGAGCCGAATGAGTAGTCGGGATCGGCGAACATTCTAGGGTCCACATGGCCGTGAGTGCAGAGGAGGGGTAGGTCGCGTATCTGACGATACAGCTCCAGCGCGATCTCCTTCTGCTGGGGGTTGGGGTCGAAGTAGCGGTCTTCGGGCAGGTATATCGGAAGGCGCTCGGGCACTTTCTGCACTCCTAAGACAGTTATCCGGTGCCCGCGGGCGGCGGGCACTGTGGCTAATGATACTGCCGCCGGGGTGCCGGTACCAGGGAAGCTTCACGCTGAGGCGGGACATGCAGGCGCCCGGCGAACGCCAAAGAAGCCTTGCCCATCGGGTGCTTGAGTATAGGCGGGCTCTGACCGAGAATAGCCACCGTGTGCACGTGGCCATAGCCGGGCTACCGGTAGGCTGAGGCGGGATCGAGAGTGACGAGATGACTGGTCGAGAGAAAGTCGAGGCAGCGTTCTCATCCGGTGGTACGACGGAGTTCGCTGCTGTCATCTGCTACGAGGGCATATTCATTCGCGACCATTGGGACGAGTTGACCGAGTGCCCCTGGTGGTACCAGCAGGCGCCTGACCTAGAGCGCCAGCTGGCCTGGCGTCGGGACGTCATTCGACGGACGGGGCAGGACTGGTTCGAGCTGCCGGTAGCGCCGCCGCGCTCCGAGCGGGAATCCCAGGCGCTGCAAGTGCTGGGCGGGCAGGTGGTGCGGGTGGACCGGCGCACGGGCAGGCAGGAACGCCTCCTGCGGCCTTCGGTAGGGGGGTGGAACCCGTTGGGGCGGGTGCAGTCTGTGCGGCCCCAGTGGTTGGCGGAGACGCCGGAGGAGATAGAGGCGCAGGTCCCTACCATGCAGGGGAGCCCGGAGCAGGCGGTGGCGCGGGGGGCCGGCGATCTGGCGCGGGCGCTGCTGGACGAGTTCGGCCGGGAGCTGTATCCCTTCCGGCAGGTGTCCTCGCCGCTCTGGGCCACCTACGACCTGTGGGGATTCGAGGGCATGATGGAGATGGTGGCCTCGCGCCCCGACCTGGTGCTTCACGCCTGTGAGCGATATCTGGCACGGGCTCAGTATCAGGTGCGGCTGGCGGCGGCTCTGGGGGCCAAGGGCGTCTGGATCGAAGAGTGCCTCACGGACATGATCAGCCCGGCCGCCTTCGCCCGCCTCAGCCTGCCCTACCTGCAGCGCCTGGTGGAGGAGATCCGCTCCGCAGGAATGCACAGCATCTACTACTACTGCGGGGATCCCAATGACCGCTGGGAGCACCTGCTGGCCGCGGGCGCCGATGCCCTGTCGCTGGAGGAAAGCAAGAAGGGCTTCCGCATAGACATTGAAGAGGTGGCGCAGCGGGCGGACGGGCGCTGCGCCATCCTCGGCAACCTCGATGCCATAGGGGTACTGCAGGACGCCGACGACGCCACCCTGCGGGCGGAGATCGAGCGCCAGCTGGCGGCCGGTCGCCGGAACCGCGGGCGGTTCGTCATGAGCATCGGCAGTCCGGTGACGCCGGCTACTCCGGTGGCCCGGGTGCGCCGCTACTGTGCCCTGGTCCGGCAGAGCAACGCCGCCTGGCTCAAGGGGCGCTCTAGGGCGAACGAGGACGATGCCTTCGCCTGAGGCGATAGGCCTTGCCGTGGCCTGGGTCGCCTGGGCCGGGCTGCTCTTCGGCGGGCTGGCGGCCGGCCCCATCGACGCCGCTGCGGGCGGGCGGATGCCCCCTGCTACCCGGCTGGCTTCTTCGGGGGTGCTGGCGCTGGCGGCCTGGGGGTGGTTGGCTACGGCCTGGGTTGAGCGGGCGGGGCTCTACGCCCTGTTGATCGCGGTGGGCATGAGTCTCGGCCTGGTGGGGGACCTGTTCATGGCCTCGGTACTGCCGGCCCCGCATCCGGCGCTGGGCGGCATGGGCGCCTTCGCCTTGGGGCACATGGCCTACTGTGGGGCCTTCCTGGTTCTGGCCGGCACCCCGGGCGTGGCCGCTGGTCCGGTCCTGACCCTTTCCTGGCTGGTCTGGCTGGGGATCGGGGTGGCAAGCTGGTACGCGGTAGCGCAGCGGGGGGAGCGACCTGGCCTCCTGCGGGCGCTGGCCCTGCCGTACACGCTGCTGCTGGCCAGCACCGCCGGACTGGGACTGGGGCTGGGACTCACCCGACCAGTGCTCCTTCTCCTCGCCCTGGGAGGGGCGCTCTTCTTCGTCAGCGACCTGCTCATCGCCATGCGGCTGTTCCGCGACGTGAGACGGCCGGAGTGGAACGACCTGATATGGCTCACCTACGGCCCGGCGCAGATGCTGATCGTCTACTCGGTCGGTCTGGCGCGAGGGCTGATGCGTTAACGTAGCCGCTGCGCTTCGGTCACCTCACCCAGGCTCGTCTGCCGGCGAGAGGGACAGAGGGGCTCATCTCCGTCCCCTTCGCCTCCATCAGCGCCGTCGTCACGGCAGCAGGCCCTTCTCTCGCAGCCGGAAAAGCCTGATGGCGTTGCCGGAACCCACCTTCTCGATGTCCTCGTCGCTGAAGCCAGCCTCCTGCATGAACCCGACCAGGCTGGACACACGGGCCGGGTAGGGGTTCTCCCGCAGGTCCAGCATGAACATGCTGCTGAACCAGAACTCTGAGTTCCACTGGCTGAACCCCTTGAGGCTGACCTGCCGCCAGAAGTCGGGGTGCGACAGGAGGGTGGTGTGGGTGCCGTAGGGAGGCCAGGGGGGGCCGTGGTAGGTGGCCCAGTCGGTGCCCACCACCAGGCGCTCGGGCCCCAGGTGCTCGTAGGCTGAGCGCAGGTGGGCCCGCAAGTGGAACTGGATGATCTCCAGGTACACATTGTCCAGGCCTCGAGCCAGGTACTGTTCGATGGCGGAGATGTAGTGATAGCTGTTCCGCCCGCCGATAGCGTGGGCGATGATGAAGTTGCACTCTGGCACTTCGGCGGCAAGGTGCAGAGCCTGGCGCAGGTGCTCTCCGGTGGGGCTGTCGGCCGTGGAGCAGTGCAGCTGCACCGGGGCACCGAGTTGCCCCGCGTGCCGGGCCAGCTCCACCATCTGGAGGCTATCGAGAGGGAAACCGAAGGGCATCCCCTCTACCTCACCTACCTGGACGAAGTTGCGCTCGCCCAGGTAGAGGTCTAGGTCCTTGTGCGACTGCTTCACCGCTCGGGGGTCAATCTGTACTGAGCCGAACAGCCGTCCTCCAGAGGGCTGGACGAAGTCCCGGTACACGCGCTCGTTCATCGCGTGCAGGAACTCCGGCTCCTCCACGATGCGGTCCACGTCAGCCGGGTTGTTGTCGCTGACGATGAAGCGGAGGTCGGCGTCGCAGCCTTCCAGTACAGTGAGCACGTCGTCGAGCGTGTAGCGGAGGTCCTCCGCGCCGCGGACGGTGCGCCGGAGAAGGTGAGTGTGCCCATCAATCCACAGCCGCTTGCCCTCGTTAGTCACTACTGCCTCCTGCGCAACAAGGTTGCCGAATGGGATTCCATCGTCCGGTCTTTCCCGGATGCCCAAAGCGATTGTATCTCGCGCGCTCCATCATGCCGGGTATCACACGCGGCTGCCTCGCACGTGGCGAGGTGATGAGAGTAGCGCGGTAGGGGAGGACCGCCGCGTCCGCCCTGGGCAGGCACGGTGGCCTGCCCCTACCGCTGCATGTGGGCGAAGAGTGGTCGGTGTGGTTTGCGTCGTGAGCAGCGTCGGCGAGGAATCTCCGGCCCCAGAGCGCCGGAGATTCCTCGCCCCTTCGGGGCTCGGAATGACAAGGGAGATCTAGGGGCTCGGGATGACAAGGGAGATCCGGGAGCTGGGAATGGAAGACAGCGTTCCGAGTTCGTGATGACTGGGGATGGGGACGGCGCCCCAGGATGCAGTCGTCCTCCGTGCGTAGCCAAGACACAGGCGAGATCGGAGGGTAAGGGCCTTTGCTCATCTCGCCTAATGGAACGGGAAAGTGACTCGAGTGCCTGTCTCGGCGGCACGGTAGGCGGCCAGGCACATCTCCACCGACATCCGGCCCTCGCGGGCGCAACAGAGGGGCTCGCCTGCCTTGAGTCCGTCTATGAACGGTCGGGCCACCCCGGCGATGCGCTCGCCCTGGCTGTCCGGAATGGGAACCCCCAGGTCCTGCCATCCCAGGTAGCCCTTCTCCGCTTCGTACAGCTTGAGCCCGATGGCGTGCTCCGGTCTGAGCATGGTGGAAACGGCGTCGCCGTGGTTCTGGATGATGACACCCTTGTCACCGTAGATCTCGGTGGTGTTCTCCCCGGCCAGGGTGACGCTGGAATTGTACACCTCGGCGAAGAGGCCGTCGGCGTAGCGGTAGATGGCCACGCCCGTATCGTCCGGGGCGACGTCGGTGAGGACGTTGTCGATCTCGGCGATGACCGACACCGGCATCTGCCCCGTCATCCACACCAGCCAGTCCAGGGCGTGGGTGGCATCGTCGAAGAACATGCCCCGGTTAGCCTCGCGGCTCAAGTGCCAGCGCGAGGGGCCCTCCACGAAGTCGCGGTTGAATAGCACCGAGATGCAGTGGCGGCGGCGGATCGTGCCTACCCGACCCACCACGCCGGACCGAACCAGTTCGCGCATCTTCTGGTTCATAGGATCGTGGCGCATCTGGAAAGCCAAGCTGAACCAGACGCCGGTGCGGTTGACTGTCTCGATGATTCGGTCGCAGTCGGCCAGAGTGGTGGCCATGGGCTTTTGCAGGAGGACGGCCTTGCCCGCCTCCATGGCCGCCACGGCCAGGTCGGCGTGGCGGTTGGTCTCGCTGCCCACGATGACGCAGTCCACCTCGGGGCGGGAGAGCACGTCCTCCAGGTGGGGCGAGTAGGGGATGCCCAAGTCGCGGGAGAGCTTCTCCCCCCGCTCCCGGTTGTCATCCCAGGCGGCCACCAGGCGGGCGTCGTCGAAGCGAGCGATCTGATGGGCATACAGGTTGATGTGGCCGTGGGCGAAGGAAACGATGCCGATTCCGGGTCTGCTCACGAGACGCTCCTGTTGCGTGATGCGTGACGCGTGACGCGTGATGCGTGATGCGTGACACGTGATGCGTGATACACGCCTCTGCACCCTCACATGTCACGTATCACGTATCACGTATCACGTGTCAGCTTCCCCTCTGCTGGGGGATCATGGTCAGCAAGAGGCGGATTACGCTGGTCAGCAGTTCCATGCGGAGCTGGGCGGTCTCACTCCCCAGCACGTGACGGCCCTTGTAGTACCAGTCGCGGCCCTCACGGGCGGACCCCAAGGCATACTGGTAGAAGAGCGCCCGGTCCCGGCCGGTCCCCCGGCTGTAGCCCTCGGCGATGTTAGCGCTGATGGAGCCGACTGCCCGGTACAACTGATCGGCCAGCGACCTGGTCCGGCGATCGCCGGTTAGTCGCGCCGCGTCGTCCCAGGCGACATCACAGGCGAACAACGCAAGCCGGTACGCCTCTAGCGTCCACAGGCGGTCGCTTCTCATCAGGTCGGGCACGGTTTGTGCCCATGCCTGAAAGTCCACTCCTCCGCCCTCCTCAGTGATACGTGATACGTGACGCGTGATACGTGACGCGTGATACGTGATGCGTGATGCGTGATAGACGCAGCTGCACCATTACATGTTACGTATCACGTATCACGCATCACGTATCAGATCAGGTCGAATATGTTGTCCGACACTCGCTCCACTGTCCGGCTATCTATCCGCGTCTGGCCCGGTATGGCCTCGTGCATGGCCTGGTCGGCGTAGGACTCGAACTTGTACTCGCGGCGCAACCGGAAGGGAGGCTCGAACACCAGCGGCCTCGCCTGGTCCAGGTGCCGGATGGCGTCCTCGGCGGCGGCGCGGATGAGGGCCTGGGCCTTGGACGGGTGCAGGCTGATGGCGGCGTTGCGGCTGATGCCCTCCTTCACGGCCACGGTGCGCACCTGAGTCCCGATGATGGACAGGGCCTCGGCCACGCCGGCTTGGTCGCTGGTGACCAGCACCACAGGTACTCCTAGCGCCCCTGCCAGGGCCGCGTCCAGCCCGATCTCGCCGATGGGGTGGTCGTTCAGCCACATGTTCTGGATGCTCACCGAGGAGTAGGAGTGCGACAGGATGCCGTTCTGGGTACCGGCCATGGCATGGTAGGCGATGAGGAAGAGGGCGGCGCTGCCTTCGATTCCGATGAACCGGCGGGGACGGGGCGAGCCGAGCAGGATGCGGGCCTCGGGATGCAGTTCGTCGTAGAGGAGGTTGAGGCCACCCCCGTGGCAGTCGTTGACGATAATGTCGGTGGCACCGGCGGCCAGAGCCCCTTCCACGGCGGCGTTGATCTCCGCCGTCACCATGCGGCGGGCGAAGTCCATCTGGGGGCTCTCGGTGAGGGTCTTGCCAGCGGTTCCCACGACGGCACAGGCTCCCTCGAAGTCGGACGAGATGTAGATCTTCATGCGAGTCTCCTTGCTTCTTGCTTCCGTGTCTCAGGCTCCACCCGCCTGGTGGGCGGCCGGGTCCCAGCTCTCGGTCTCCGGCCCCACCGGGGCGAAGCGGAACATGGGGTACTGAGCGTTGTAGAGGTTGTGATCGCCGGTAGCCTTGGCGCGGGCCCACATGCGGGCGGCCATCCGCTCGGCCACATCGGCGTAGGCTGGGTCCTGGGCCAGGTTGTTCATCTCGTGAGGGTCGCGGTCCAGGTCGTAGAGCTCGTCGTAGTCGAAGCCGTTGAAGACGTACTTGAAACGGGGCTCCCACACGATGCGCTGAGTCCAGGCGAACCGCTGACCTTGGAACTCGGCGTAGGCCTCGTCCACCCAGTCTTCCGGCGTCTCGCCCTGGAGCAGGGGCAGCAAGGAGCGGCCTTCGCTCCGGGGGAGCGGCTCGGCTCCGAGCATGTCCGCGATGGTGGGCGCCAGGTCGTGGGTGTTAACCAGCCGCTCGCAGTGGGCCCCGGCCAACCCCCCGCCCGGCCAGCGGACGATGAGGGGGATGCGATAACCCTCTTCGAAGGGGAAGACGCCCTTGTGCATGAGCCCGTGGGCGCCCATCATCTCCCCGTGGTCGGTACAGTAGATGACGATGGTGTTCTCAGATTGGCCAGTCTCCTCCAGGTGGTGGAGGATGCGCGCCACCTGGTCGTCCACGAGGGAACAGAAGCCGTAGTAGCAGGCGGTGGCCTCGGCGTAGTGCCGCCAGGACATGTCCCGCCAGACGGAGCGCATGCGTCGGTATATGGCCGGCCGGCCGGACAGGTCGTCGTCGAAGTTGGAGGGCTTGGTGATGGCCTCGGGGTCGTAGCGGCGATAGTACTCCGTGGGCACCAGGTAGGGGTCGTGCACAGCGGTGACGCTCACCAAGGCACACCAGGGGAGGTCGGCGTCAGCGGCGCGGTCTATGAAGTCCATCCCCCGGGAGAAGAGGTAGTGCTCGCTAGTGCCCTCCGCTGGCTCCTCGTAGGCCCCGTAGAGCAGGAAGTCGCGATACCCCTTGTGCCTTACCACATGCTGGAGGGAGAAATCGGTGGGCCTGTCCGGCAGGCCGAGGTCACGGCGGTACTGGATGAACTGGGGCGAGCCGGTGAGCTCGTACTCGTCCCAGCCGAAGTTCTCCAGCCGGTTGGTGCGCTCGACGTGCCACTTGCCGAAGTAGCCGGTGCGGTAGCCCAGAGCCTGGAGTCGCTGGCTCCAGGTCTCCAGGGTGGCGTCGAACTCGGCTCGGTACGGTTCCACGGTGTGGGTGCAGTCGACCATGCCGTGGGTAGTGGGCAGGGTGCCGGTGAAGAGGCTGGCCCGGGCGGGGGAGCAGATGGCGTTGACGGTGTAGGCACGGGCAAAGCGCACCCCCTGGGCGGCCAGCTGGTTGACGGCAGGCATGCGACACTGGGAATCGGGCTCGGTGGTATGGGCTTGTTGCTGCTCGGTGAGGATGAACAGCAGATTGGGGCGAGGCAAGGTGTACCTCCCGGATGGCCGGCTGCACACAGGGGCCGGATGCCGCGGGCATGATGGTTTGGCGCGGCTCCGTTGGATGATAGGGTGCCAGTGCCCTCTGTCAACTCAGGGCCGGTGTGCCGGAGATGGCCGCCCCCTGGTATGAATGATCCTCCTCGTGTACAGCAGGCTCCACCGAGTCTCAGTCACTTCGGCGCCCGAGCCCCTCACCCCTCCGACCACGGGAAATCCCGAGGGCTTGCTCGGTTGTCTCCCCGGCCCAGTAGGCCCCGGCGTCGCTTCTCGGCTGGACAGGCCGGGGCCTTTGCGTATCCTGTTTCCTGCCACTGAGCCGAACGGGGAGAGCCGATCCGCTTGGAGCAACGCCCGAACATACTGCTCGTTCACTCCGATCAGCACCGCTACGACTGCCTCGGGGCGAGCGGACACCCTCTGATACGCACGCCTCACCTGGATCGCCTGGCCGAGGAGGGCATCAGGTTCAGCCACGCCTTCACTCCCTGCCCGGTGTGCGTCCCGGCGCGCAACAGCCTGCTGTACGGGGTGTGGACGGGGCGGCATCGGGCCATATCCAACCGCAACACCGAGGCGCCCTGGCCCCCGTCTCCCTGCCTGCCGGCCTTCAGCCAGGTCCTGCGCCAGGCCGGCTACCGTCTGGCCTACGTGGGCAAGTGGGGGATACACGGTCTTCCTCAGGACTTCGGGTTCGAGAGCTACCTTCCGGCCTCGCGCTACGGGGCATGGCGGGAGGGCCAGGGCCTGCCACCCGTGCCCCACACGGGTTGGTTCGGCGGCACAGATCCTCACATTCGGCCGGAGCAGTCGCGGGTGGCCTGGGAGGCGGATGCCGTGATCGAGCGCCTGCGCCAACTGGCCGGAGACGCTGCGCCGTTCCTCATCCGTTGGGACCCGTCCGGCCCTCATCTGCCCAACGTGGTGCCTGAGCCCTATGCCTCCATGTATGCCCCTGCGGAGGTGCCGCCCTGGCCCAGCTTCCCCGACCCCTTGGTGGGCAAGCCCTACATCCAGGCTCAACAGCGCCGCACTTGGGGCGTGGAAGGCTGGACGTGGGAGGACTGGGCCCCGGTGGTGTCCCGGTACCTGGGAGAGATCAGCCTGATGGATGCTCAGATCGGGCGGGTCCTGACGGAGCTCGACAACCTGGGCCTAACCGAAAGCACCCTGGTGGTCTACACCTGCGACCACGGCGACCTCTGCGGTGGCCACGGCATGATGGACAAGCACCACGTGATGTACGACGACGTGGTGCGCGTGCCCCTGATCGTCCGCTGGCCAGGCTTGAACCGACGCGCCGAGAGCTTCGGAGCGGGTGGAGGTGTAGTCTGCGATGCCTTCGTTTCCCATGCCCTCGACCTGGCGGCGACGCTGTGCCAGGTGGCCGGGGCGCCCGTACCTGAGAGCTTCCAGGGCCGGAGTCTACTCCCCTTATTGCAGGGAGCGCCCGAGGGGGCGCGGGCCGACATCTTCTCCACCTACCATGGCAGCCAGTTCGGGCTCTATAGCTCTCGGATGGTGCGCGACCGCCGCTGGAAGTACGTCTGGAATGCCACTGCCGAGGACGAGCTCTACGACCTGGATCAAGACCCAGGCGAGATCGACAACCTGGCCGCCGACGCCGGCAGCGGGACTGTCGCCGACCGGCTGCGTCATCGCCTGGTGTGGTGGATGGAGCAGACGGAGGACCCCCTGCTCAACCAGTGGACTCGCCGACAGCTGCTCGAAGGGCTGATGCCCCGATGAACGGATCCGTCGCCCTGGCTCTCGCGCTGGCCACGCTCGCCGGCCTCTCGACCGTGCTCGGAAGCCTGCTGGCGGTGATGGTGCGCAAGCCCGGACCGCGTTTCATGGTACTGACTCTGGGCTTCTCCGCTGGCGTGATGCTGCTGGTGGCCTTCTCCGAACTCTTGCCCCACGGGGTGCAGACGGTTGGCTTCCTGGCGGCTCACGCGGCGTTCTTCGCCGGGATGGCTCTGATGTTCCTGGTGGACGTCCTGGTGCCTCACCAGTATCTCGGAGGGGAGAGGCCGCCGATCCGGCAGTCATACGATGGATCCTACCTTCGGACCGGAGTGCTGGTGGCCCTGGGGGTGGCCATCCACAACTTCCCCGAGGGGATGGCTACCTTCGCCGGTACCATGGAGAGCCCCCAGCTCGGCCTGGCCATCGCCGTCGCCGTCGCCATTCACAACATCCCCGAGGGGCTGGCCGTGTCCGGCCCCATCTACGCTGCCACTGGCAGGCGAGGGAAGGCCTTTCAGTGGGCCTTCCTGTCTGGCATGTCCGAGCCTCTGGGCGCCATCGTGACGGCGCTGGTTCTACTCCCCTTCCTCAGTTCGGCGCTACTGGGCTTGGTGCTGGCGGCGGTGGCGGGCGTCATGGTGTTCATATCGCTGGATGAGCTGGTGCCGGTGGCCTGCTCGCTAACCGAGGACCACCTGCCGATCGCAGGGGTGCTGGCGGGCATGATTCTGATGTCGGTCAGCCTGTGGGCGCTGCACTAGACAGCCACAGGTTCATCTAGGCCGGCCGCTGCGACAGGATGCGCAAGCCAGGGGGGTACGCAGGAGAAGCAGCCGCAGTGGCAGCGGCATGGCGGAAACGCATGACCCGGCAGGCAATGGGGGAGGTGAGCAGGGGGGCCAGAGGATTCCAGTCTTCCTGGAGCAGCTGCTTGTGAGCTAACCTGCTGTACTCACGCTGCTTGGGGTGGACAGCTCCTTGCCCAGGTCGTCCAGGCGCCCGTTCCCTGTCTGGCCCGCCAGGCCGACCCTCTCCAGGGCCTCATCCGCCCGACCGGGGTAATCTTCCGTACCCGATGCAGCCGGATCATGGCACTGGGTCCGCGGGCTGCTACTCCTTCCCCACTGCGTCCGGCCCGTCCCAGGGTAGACCCTCCGACTCCATGATCACCAGGAACTGAGCCAGATCCTCCTGGGTGAGCCTGACTCCGACCGGCAGGCCGGCAAGGGCCAGCACCCGGCGCACCATGGCCTCCTCCTCGGGAGACAGCTTGAGGTCAGGGTCTCTCGGCATGGTCCCTCCCGGCCGATCGGCGTTGCGCCTGAAGCGGCGCCACCGGCGCTTCCAAGGAATGGTATACCAGCATGCTAACCGCGTCCGTCCCTCAGTCAAGCCGGCCCGTAACGGGTCAGGGTCGGGCGGACGAGCTTGAGACTGTGCGCCGGAGGGGGGAGGGGCTATGGTTATGCTCAATGGGCAGGTAGCTGGAAGGTGCGACGCGAGAGGAGCCGGCCTCCTCGGCGATGCCGGCGACGAGGCAGCACCCCGGTGGCCGGGGCGCCCCTGAGCGACGGGCTCAGGGCGCCTCCTGTGGCTTGGGCCGTGGCACCGGAAGTGCCCTGAGCCCGTCATCGCCAGCCTCCGGTCTGTCGCCCCCCGGTGCTCCTCTCTCTCGCTTTGAGCATCTCGAGCACCGGCAAGACCCGCGGTCCCCACTCCCATCTGTCGCCCCAGTGCTCCTCGCGGCCACCCCGAGTCCTCTTCTTTGTCACCCCGAGCGTTGGCGAGGGGTCTCCCCCCTCGAACATCGGGGATTCCTCCGTCCTACCGGCCCTGCTGTCCCGCATTCGGTAACCCCCGAGGAGTTCGCGCGCCCACGCGCGACAGGGCCCTGGCACGGATTGGTGGCGATAGCGTTCCCCGCCTGCCCCTGCTATCCTGAGGCCAGATCGCAGGATGAGAGGCGAGGCATGGCAGTCAGGGCCGTCGTCATAGCCGGTAGCCCCCGCAAGGGAGGCAACTCCGACATCATGGCCGAATACCTGGTTAGCGGACTGCGCCACGGTGGGGCCGAGGTGGAGGTGGTCTACGCCCGGGACGTCAATGTGAGCCACTGCCTGGCCTGCTATCATTGCTCGCGCACCGGCCAGTGCATCCAGCGGGACGATATGCAGCGCCTCTACGACTTGTTCTTGCACTGCCACCGCATCTGCCTGGTCACCCCGATCTTCTTCTGCCAGGTGCCTTCCATCACCCAGGCTATCATCGAACGCACTCAGACCCTGTGGGTGCGTAAGTACCACCGCCACGAGGAAGTGCCGCCTCTAGAGTACCCCCGGGAGGGACTGGTAGCCGCAGTGGGGGCCACGAGAGGGCAGCGCATCTTCGACGGGTTGCGCTGTGCCGCCCGGTACTGGCTGGACAGCGTGGGAATCGAGAGCCCTCGCCTGCTCACCTACAACGGCATAGACGAGAAGGGAGCCGTGCGCGAGCGCCCGGAGGTGCTGGAGGAGATGCGCCAGGCCGGCCTGCGCCTGGCCCAGCCCGAGGGGTGGTAGAATGCATCCTCCGGTCCATGCCCGGGCTTGACCCTCCCGCATACCATAGCAGACTGCTGAAGCGGTCCACCCAGACCGGCAGTGCCGCCCTTCTTGATGCCCCGCGCTCCCTGTGCTAGGTTTCCATTCAGGAAGGCTGTAACAAGGCGATGTTGGCACAGATGATACGCCGGATTAGCCTGCTCTGGCCTCCGGGCCGAGAGCCCACAGGGCGGCCTTCCCCGCGAGATGCCGAGTGGGCCGAGGACTTGGACGTGGACTCTCTGGCCCAGGCGCTGGCGGCGGACCGCCGCCAGGTGAGGCACGTGCGCGCCATCCTGGTCGCCCTGTGCCACGACCTCGAGGTCATTCGCTACCGTCAGGAGGTGTTCGCCGACTTCTCCGAAGACGCCGCCCTGCGCCGCGTGCTGAGGGACATCGTCCCCCTGCTGCAGGAGCTAGACGACGTGCGCCTCCGCGGGGCCTCGACCTCCGGGAACGAGTTGCTTCAGGTCCTGCAGCGGCTGCGCGAGCTGGAGCTCTACCATCAGGCCGTAGTGCAGCTTTCCGACGGCCTCGCCCCTCGGCCCTTGCGTTCCACCGCTCTGCGATCGCTGCGCCAGGAGCTGGAACGGATTCGGCAGTCGGAGCAGTTCGGCCAACTGGAGGCGGAGCTTCCCGGGCTGCGGGAGGCGCTGCAGCAGGTCGCCAGCATCACCATCGGAGTCAATCTGGATGCCGAGGGACGCCCCGTAGGAGCCGCCTTGCTCGCCGTCAACCCCCGCCCTTTCACCAGCCCCAAAGGCCTGCTGGCGAGGCTACTGGGAGATGGCGCCGACTCGGCGGGCGAATGCCTGGCCCCCCTGCACAAGGTGGCGGACCATAGCCCCAGCCCCTTCCTTCAGCCCCTCTTCCGGGACCTAGCCGAGGTGCTGCGCCAGGTCAGTCGGCCGGTGGCCCGGGCCCTGGACCGCTATCTCCGGGTGCAGACCGCCTTGCTCGCCGATCTGGCGTCCGAAGTGCAGTTCTACCTGGGCGCCCATGCCCTGGCCGAGCGGTTGCGCTCCCAGGGCTTGCCGGTGTGCCGTCCGGTCATCGCCACCCTGGAGCAGCGAGCCAGCCACGTCGAGGGCCTCTACAACGTCAGCCTGGCCCTCCGGCTACAGGAGCGGCCCCCGGAGCCGGGGCGGCCCGAGCAGCCAGTGCCCTCTGACCTGGACTTAGGACCGCGAGGGCGGTCGGCCGTGCTGACGGGGCCCAATCTGGGCGGCAAGACCACCTTCATTCAGGCCATCGGTCAGGCGCACCTGCTGGCCCAAGCCGGTCTGTTCGCCCCTGGTACCTTTGCTGAGCTCAGCCCGGCCGACGGGATCTACACTCACTTCCCTCGCACCGAGCGACCCGACCGCGAGGCCGGTCGGCTGGGGGAAGAGGCGCAGCGTCTGGCGGCCCTGTTCGCCGGGGCTACTCCCTACAGCCTGGTGCTCCTGAACGAGTCGCTCTCCAGCACGGGGCCTTCGGAGGCCCTCTACCTGGCACAGGACCTGTTGCGCGCCCTGCGACTGCTGGGAGCCCGGGTCGTTTACGCCACTCACTTGCACTCGCTGGCTGCCCAGCTGGACCAGATCAACGATACCGCTCCTCACGAGCCCCCTACCGTGAGCCTGGTGGCCGGGCTACTCCCTCCCGAGGAGCGTACCAGCGCCGATGATATGGGCCGCACCTACAAAGTGGCTCCGGGGCCGCCTCTGGGCCGCAGCTACGCTGCAGAGGTAGCCAGGCGGTACGGCATCGGTCTGGAACAGCTCACGCGCTGCCTGAAGGAGCGGGGAATCGCCCTCGAGGGGGATGAGCCCGAGAGCAAGACCATCGCATCGTCATCCACTGAACACTAGGGGTAGGGCGAGTCGCGTCCCTGGGCTATCACAGGCTTGTCGCGGGGCGGTGGACGGGGCCCGACGCTGAAGCTCTCCGCGACGCCTCTGCACGTCGCAGGAGGCCCGACGGGTTCAGATCGTCGCCGCTGCGGCTCGGCTGCAGCGATCGAGCCAGTCCCGTTGCCCTGACGGGGGGCCCGTGATATGTTGGGAACCGAATCAGGGTACCAGGCGGTACACATCCCGTGTTTGCAGGAGTTAGCTGGAGGTAAGTGCGATGGAAGACCGACTGCTGGGCGAGGAGACTGCCCTCATCATTGTGGATGTGCAGAACTGCTTCGTCCCCGGTGGGGCCCTGCCCACTCCCGGCGGCCACGAGGTGGTGGAACCGCTCAACCGCTACGCGGAACTGGTGGTCCAGGCTGGGGGCAAGGTCTTCGCCAGCCGCGATTGGCACCCCAAGGACCACATGTCCTTCCAGTCTCGCGGTGGTCCCTGGCCGCCTCACTGCGTGCAGGGCACCGAAGGGGCGGGATTGCACCCCAAACTGCGGCTCCCCGAGGGGGCGCAGATCGTCTCCAAGGGCTACGATCCCGACGACGAGGACTACTCGGCTTTCGACAACACGGGGCTGGATGACATGCTCAAGCAGGCTGGCATCAAGCGCGTGCTCGTTGGGGGGCTAGCTACCGACTATTGCGTCAAAGAAACGGTGCTGGACGCGCTCGAGAACGGGTACGAGACCTATCTCCTGCTTGATGCCATCAGCGGGGTAGAGGCCCAACCGGGCGACGTCAAGCGCGCCGTGCAGGAGATGCTCAACCGGGGGGCCAAGACGGCGCGGCTCTCATCGCTGGAGCGGGAGCTCGAGGCCGAGGGGTAGCCTCCTGCCCCCGGTTGCTTCACCCTCTCTCCGCTTTCACAGTGACACCTGCGGCAGGGCTGCGGCGCCTATGGGATGTACGCAGACCCTCTGCAGGAACGATCTTCGCCTGCCGAAGCCACCGGGCAGTGCATCCTTGCGTTGCTTAGCTGTGCCGACTCGTTAGGTTAGCCGCTATGAGCCATTGACAACGCTGAACGCAGCTACTATGCTTGGCGTGCCGCTGGCCTAGCCCGCATCTCATAGCCGTGTCGCTGTCTCACGCAGTTCCTGGCACGAGGAGGTGTACTATGGCCCGTCTGACACGAAGGGGTTTCCTGCGAGTGACAGGCCTGGCAGCTTCGGCAGCTGTAGCCGGATGCGCTCCGGCCCCCGCTCCCACAGCGCCGCCGGAAGAACCCACGGCAGCGCCCGTTGTGGTGGAGCTCACCCCGACGACGGCACCGGTTGAGGAAGTGCCCAGCAAGTACAAGGAAGCACCGGAGATGGCTGACCGGGTGGCGCGAGGAGAGCTCCCCCCGGTGGACGAGCGACTCCCCCGGGACCCGATGGTGGTGCAGCCCATCGAGGAGATCGGGCAGTACGGCGGCACCTGGCGACAACTGCATATTGGCCCCGCAGATAACGCCCAGAACATGTACCTGATGCACGAACCCATCGCCAAGTACACTCTGGACTTCACCGCCCTAGTGCCTAACTTGGTCCGGGGCTGGGAGTTTTCCGAGGATGCCACATCTGTAACCCTCCACTTGCGAGAGGGGATGAAGTGGAGCGATGGCGCCCCCTTCACGGCCGACGACTTCATGTTCTGGTACGAAGACATCGTGCTCAACGATGAGCTCACCCCCACCAAACCGACGCAGATGAAGCGTGGCGGCGAGCTGGGGGCTATGGAGAAGGTGGACGACTACACCATCAGGATCAGCTTCACCCAGCCCTACGGCGCCTTCGAGGAGTTCTTCACTTTCCCTGCCTGGTGGACGCAGCAGTACCAGCCGGCCCACTACCTGAAGAGGTTCCACAAAGCCTACGCCAGCGAGGAAGAGCTGCAAGCTGCCATGGCCGAGGAGGGCTTCGACACCTGGACCGATCTGTTCGGGGCCAAGATTGCCTCCTTCAACAACCCCGGCACACCAACCGTCATGCCCTGGGTGGTGGAGAACAGCGTCGAGTCTCCGGTGCAGACCTATAGCCGCAACCCCTACTACTGGAAGGTGGATCCCGAGGGCAACCAGCTTCCCTACATCAGTGGAGTAAGTCGTACGCTGGTGCCGGATTCGGAGGCCCTGCTGCTGAAGGCGATCGCGGGCGACGCCGACTACCAGGCCCGCCGCGTCGCGGGCCTGGCCAACTACCCGGTGGTGATGGAGAACCGGGAGAAGGGCGACTATCGGGTGGTCAGCAACCTGAGCCCCCAGACGAACATCGGCACCATAATGTTCAATTACAGCCACAAGGATCCCATCCTGAAAGAGCTCTTCCTGCAGCGCGACTTCCGAGTAGCTCTTTCGCTGGCCATAGACCGGGCCGAGATCAACGACTTGCTCTACAAGGGCCAAGGCACCCCCGGGCAGGCCAGCGTGGCCCCGGGCAGCCCCTGGTTCGAAGAAGAGCACATGCAGAAGTACGCCGAATATGACCCGGATCGGGCCAACGAGTTGCTGGACGGACTAGGGCTGACAGAGCGGGACGCCGAGGGCTTCCGGCTGCGCCCGGACGGCAAGCGTCTGACGCTGGTCAACCTGACCTTCACTCCCTGGGGAGAGAACGTAGCCATTCAGGAGATGGTCAAGGAGTACTGGAAGGCCATCGGGGTGGAGGTGCTGCCCAAGCCGACCGAAGTCCAGCTCTGGGTGACTCAGGTCCACGGGCTGGACTTCGACATCGCCTCCTACGGGGTCAACTTCGGCTTTCACGGGAACCCACCCATCGTGCGAGAGACCTTCTGCATCGCCGAGAGTGGGCAGCACTGGGCACCCCAGTGGGGCCTGTGGTACCAGACAGACGGCAAGGAGGGCGAAGAGCCGCCGGAGGAGGTCAAGCAGTTGCAGGGGCTCTACGAGCACATCCTGGCAGAGCCATCAATAGAGCGACGCATCGAGCTATCGAAGCAGGGCCTGCAACTGCACGCCGACAACCTCTGGATGATCGGCATCCTGGCCGACGCGCCAGTAGGTTCCTTCACGGTGGTGAAGAACAACTTCCGCAACGTGCCGGAGGTTCCCTACGACGCCACCACGGTCCACGTGTCCCAGTTCTTCTTCAGGAGCTAGACCGGCATTCCGCCCCGAGGGCTAGACCGGCGGCATCGGGAGGGGGAGCCTGCGCTCCCCCTCTACTGTGCTCGCAAACTTCATGGCAGGCGCCAGCGCGCCCCAGGCTACTGGCCGGCTCCCTCAGCCTTGCTGGGCTTCCACCCAGTCGAACAGCTCCTGAGCCGTGGCGTACGCTGCTTCCAAGTGCTGGTTCGCCTCCTCCACCCGCTGAAGCGCCAGGCCGGTGTCCAGGCGCCGGCATAGGGCCCCCTTACCCTCCTCCAGGGCAGACAGTCCGGCCCGCCCTTCCGCGACCAGGCGGTCGTGCGGCTCGGCAACGTCCTCGGGTGGTTCGACTGCCTCTGCCTCCTGGAGCAGCTCCCGGCCGGCAAGTATGTGCCGGTCAATGTCTCCCGACCGTGTGACGCAGATGGCGAAGAAGTCCTGCTTCACCTCGGCGATCAGGACCTGAGCCGACGTCCGCCACTCCTCCCACCGCACGGCGATGGCCTCCATCTCTTCCGCATATCGCTGCGCCTCCGATGGGGCCGGTGTGGGCGTGGCGGTGGGAGTGGGGGTGGGCAAAGGCGTGCCGGTGGCTGTCGCAGTGGGGGCCGGCGTGTCCGTAGGACTCGGCGGAGCAGTGGCGGGCGCGCGCTGACAGCCGGCGGCGGCGATTAGCAGCGCAAGGGCCAGGACTAGCGTCGGGCATTGCCTGATCCTGTCCTGCCGGTCTCTGCGGTTCGACATAACATCCAACTCCTGAAATCAGTGTCTAGCGCCCTCTACGGCGCCGATCGTGTGCCAGACTTGTCTCCCTTCGCAGGCGCGGATCGCCTTGACGCCTCACACTCGGGGTGCTATACACCAGTGTGCTGGTGTTGCTGGCTTATGTCGAGTGTTAGCGTGACGGTGTTGGCGCTCTTTGTCAAAGGCTACGCCGGGCCCGGAGGACAGTCCCACACTTCCGGTCGGCCGTCTTGGCTGGCATCCTCCCAGTCGGCTGTTCCTCTTGAGGCCTCGCGCGTTCCCAGGCCAGGCAGCCCCACCCGGGTTCCCATCCCGTTGTCTCCGCTACCATACGCCTCGAGCAGCCGGGCCCAAGTGGCCCCTTCCGTGCGTACCGAACCAGGTGGCGACCAGTAGTCTGAAGGGAAGTGAGAATGACGGAATCGGCACGCAGCTATCCCCATTTCCACCGGACGGCCGGAAGTCCTGGGCCCTCAGGGGATGGTGGCATCCTCTCACTACCTGCCCAGCGCTGCCAGTGTGCGCACCGTGGGGCGAGGCGGTTCGGCGGTGGATGCCTGCATCACCATCAGCGCCGTCCTTTCCCTGGCATGCAACCACATGGCGGGCCTCGGTGGCGACCTCTTCGCCCAGGTGTGGGACCCCGGATCAGCTCAGGTGATGGCCCTCAGCGGCTCCAGTCGCTCGGGCGAGAAGGCCGCCGCAGATGCCTACCGTGCCACCGGCGGGAGGAGGTACGACCTCGAGGCCTGCTGGCCGCTGACATTGTTCCGGGTGTTACGGATGCCCTGGGCCAGGCGGCACGAACGCTACGGAAAGCCGGACTGGCCTGGGCTCTTCCCGCCTGCCATCGCCTACAGCACCGACGGGGCTTCTGCTTCACCCAAGTACCGCGGCTACGTCGCCCGGCCCGCCGGCACCTTGCTGCCTTCTGCCTCTTCGGCGCCTCGGTGGACCTGGTAGGCCTGCAGACGGTGAAGGGCATGTGGGACGCAGTCTTCATCATCCCCGGTTTCGCGCGAAGCGGGAGCCTTCGAGCGTCTGCACATCGGCATAGAGGCCCACACCTCCAACAACCTTCTCCGCGTACTGGCTTTCGGCTGGGTGGGCGCCAGTTTCTTCCGGGGCATCACTGGCTTCGGAGCTCCGATAGCGGTGACGGTTCCGTTGCTGGTGGGCGTGGGAGTGCAGCCCATCTGGGCGTTCACCATCCCCCTCATCGGCCGTTGTTGGGCCAATGTCTTTGGGGCCCTTGCGGTGGCCCGGGATGGGTCACTCCTGGTGGCCGAGCCGGCCGATCCCAGTACGACCGCTCTCATTGCCGCCGTCATGCTGTGGACGGCCACGGATTGGCCATCTCCTGGCTCTACGGACGCGGGGAAGGAATACGGGAGGCCGTTCCGGCGGTGCTGCTGGCATCTCTCATGCGCGGGGCCGGCCAGCTGGCCCTGGTGGCCGTCCTGCCCACCCCGGCCAACTCCCTGCCCGGAGCCATCACTGTGGCCGTAACCGTCTGGCTGGGTGGCTCGCGTTGGTACGAGTGGCCCTCGCCGGTGAAGGCGAGCGAGATCACGGGCGAGGGCGAGCGAGAGAGCAGGGGCGGGCGGTCCAGGAGCGGATGTCGCTTGCCTCCGCCCTTGGGTACGCCTTCCTGGTGCCCCTGGAAGGCAGCCTAGGGTCCTTCATGACCTCCACCAACCTGTCGTCCAACATCCTGGTCAGCTCGCGCCAGAGAAGTGCCGCGGCGGCGCTGGGCATACGGGAGGCCATCACTCTAGGGGCACGGACGGTCGGTGGCGCCACGGGGAACGCCGTCGCCCCCGGCGATGCCCTTGTGGGAGCCACTGTCGTGGGCCGGCCCGAACAGGTGGGCCACTTCCGGCGGCGCATCCTCCCCTGGAGCTTGGGCGTGACGGCTCCGGTCGCCAGCGCCACCCTGCTCCTGCACCTGATCGGATGACGGCGCTATGAGTCAGACCACTCTCTACCTCATTGCGACCGGGCTCATCCTGGCGGGGCCGATCCTGTTGGTGACCGGGCTGCAGGGCACGACCTGGGTGTGCCAGGCCGGGCTGGTGGCGGTATCCCTGGCGATGACCCTGTCCACCCGCTGGGTGGCCGACGCAGAGGACAGGCAAAGGCAGGACGGAGTCGATCGAGACGCGCGGTCGGGCCGATGAGCCAACCCAGGCCGGGCAGGCTCAAGCCCACACCAAGGAGGTGCCAGACATGAGCGAGACGATGGATCAGCCCAGACGCTCTTCCCCCGAAACGGGCCGCGAGGCTTTGGCGAGCGCTTCTGAGACCCTGGTGCTGCGTCCTTCCGCCACCGGCTGGTGGCGGAGTGCCGGTCTACTGGCGCTGGGCATCGTCCTGGGGCTAGGGACGCTCGAGTTTATCGGCATGTTTGGCCATGCCCTGGCGCTGCTTCTCCTGGGAGTGGTGCTGGCCCAGGGCCTGGCACCGGTGGTGGCGACAGTGGGGCGCTGGCTGCCACGGCCGCTGGCGATAGTGCTCGTCTATCTGGTCATCCTGTTCGGGTTCGTCATCGCAGGCTGGCTGGTGCTGCCGGCCTTGGTGGCTCAAGTCTCCGCCCTGCTCGACCGCGCTCCGCAGGCTATCGAGGCTCTGGACGACTGGCTCACCGATCGGGGGGTGCCCAACATCCCGGACGTAATCGAAGTGGATTCGGCGCTGCTTCAGGACCTGCTGGGCCGGGTCGCCGGGCTAGGTGCCGGCCTGCTGGCCGTACCCGCGGGCGTGGCCACACTACTACTGGACGTCGGCCTGGTCCTGTTCGTCTCCATCTACTGGCTGATAGACATGCCCAAGATGCATCGGTTCGTCTCCCACCTTCTGCCGGAACGCCGGAGGGATTGGGCCGAGCGGCTGACGGCTGACGTGGGCCGCGCCATAGGGGGCTACGTCCGTGGCAGCATACTGGATGCCCTCATCGTCGGCCTCCTCAGCTACCTTGGCCTCCTCATTATCGGGGTGCCCTACGCTCTGGCCCTGGGAGTGCTGGCCGCCCTCATGGAAGTCATACCCAACATCGGTCCCATCATCGCCGGCGCCTTCATGGTGGCCACAGCCTGGACAGTCTCTCCCACTCGGGCCCTGATCACCCTGGCATTCGTCCTAGTGCTGCAGCAGGTGGAAGGGCAGCTGCTGGTGCCCATGGTCATGCGTGGACAGACGCACCTCTCCCCCGTTCTCACCATCGTCGCCATCTTCGCTGGCGCCTCGGTGGCCGGGCTGCTGGGAGTGTTCGTGGCCATTCCCTTGGTAGCCGCCATGCGAGTTTTGGTGTCCTACCTGCTGATCCCGGCGGTACGACGCTGGACCGGAGCCGATCAGGTGACAAGCAGTGGCCAGGTGGAGGCAGCCAGCGAGCCCCAGCCAGTCTGATCGCAAGCGGCGTCAAACGCGCAGCCACCGCCCTCTCGCCAGGAGCAGGTTCCGGATGGCTGCAGCGGCTCGGCGCCCGGAGAGGGTGGGGCAGCCCGGTTCCTCTTGGGGGAGAGGCCGTCTCCCTCAGGCGCAATCACTCTGCCGCCCGCGTGCGCGACGGTGATCCGTGCCCCGCCGCCTGACGGCCGCCGTGTCCCGCATGACGGTCATCAGCGCCCTCGCTGCCGTGCACGCCAAGGCGCACCAGCTCGACTCTTGGATGGTGCGGCCCCGCAGCCGCTGGCTTTCGGCGGCAGGGGGCTCTGAGGCTCAGGCTGCCCCTGCTCTCTAGGGTGCTCCCTCCTGCTGCCAGCGCGAGGCCTGCCCGGCGTGGGGCGGCCTCCCCAGCTTTAACTCCTTCTTAAGCTCCCCTTTATGCCGGTTTGAGTACGTCCGCCTAGTATGGGCCCAGGTGGAAAGCAGTGATGCCCAGCGCTCAATCAGCAAGGTGGGCGTGTCCACCGCAGCAGAGAGTTGGCATAGGCGTTAGGTATCGCGATCAGCAGTTGGACCGGCGGGGCCTCGACCCTGATTGTTAGGCTGGATCGTTAGAGCAGCGTTAGTCATCTATGTTGCCGAGTAGCCCCGCAGCTCGACCCACCCGATCGCGTTAGACGACGGGTGAGCGCAGGCGGGAGAGGTTACCTGACCTCTCCCGCGTTTCTCTGCCTGGCCGCACCCCGCCCGGGCCCCGATTCCCCTAAGCCCGCAGCGCCATGCCCCCCGCCCCGGCGTCGGCCGCGCCCGTCCATTCGCCCGTCCG
The DNA here is from genome assembly GCA_013178015.1 of Anaerolineae bacterium. Classification (NCBI taxonomy): domain Bacteria; kingdom Bacillati; phylum Chloroflexota; class Anaerolineae; species Anaerolineae bacterium. The sequence goes on along the minus strand of JABLXR010000004.1, from coordinate 52,170 downwards.
CGGATCCCGCCAAAGGGCGTGCACCAGGCCCATGCCGCCGTGGCTGCGGGGCAGCCGCTCGACAGGATGGCGGCGGCGGACCTCAGCGCACACGTACTCCGGAATGCGCCCCTGGCAAACAATGGGCCCGCCCTGGCAGTCGAACCGGGGAGCGAGGATCGCCTCCGTTAGAGTCATGCCGAAGTCCAGCACATTCACGATGACCTGTGCCAGGGAGGTGATGATGCGCGTGGCGCCGGGCGCCCCCAACACCATCACCGGCTGGCCGTCCCGATAGAGGATGGTGGGGCTCATGCCGGTAGTGCGTGCCTTCCCGGGGGCGATGGAGTTGGGGTGCCCCGGCAGCGGGTGAAAGTTGACCATCGAGTTGTTGTACATGAACCCTAGACCAGGAGTGATCACACCTGATGACATGCCCAGGGAATGGGTGAGGGCCACGCAGTTGCCCTGGTCATCCACCACGCTCACGTGGGTGGTGTCGGGAGGCTCGGAAGGCGTGAACGACACCTGGATGGGGACGCCGGCATCTATGCGCTTCCGCCAGTACTGGGCGCGATCCTCGGAGATCATCCAGTCGAACGGCCGATCGGCGAACCGAGGGTCTCCCAAGTTGGGGTTGCGGTCGGCGAAGGCCGCTTTCATGGCCTTGGACACCAGGTAGATGTACTCCGCCGAGTTGTGCCCCAGCGAAGAGAGGTCGTAGCCCTCCAAGATGTGGAGGATGGCCAAGAGGGTAAGGCCACCATGGGGAGCGGGCGAAGTCGCCACCTGGTAGCCCCGGTAGCTGCCGATCACCGGCTCGGCAGGGATGGTACGGTAGCTAGCCAGGTCCTGGGCGCTGACGAAGCTACCGTGGTCTTGAAGGTCGTGGGAGATGCGCCGCGCCAGCGCGCCCCGGTAGAAGTCATCCGGTCCGGCCTCACTCAGCCCGCGAAGAGTGCGGGCGTAGTCGGGATTGCGGAGCCGGTCGCCCGGCTCGTGCGGGCTCCCGTCCTCGCGCAGATAGATGCGGCTAGCCTCGGGGTTCGACTTTAGGTAGTCCAGCAGGGTGCTCTCTTCAGGGTAGGCGGCGCGCGTGCGCCACTGACCAGCCAGGTAGTCGTCCACCAGGAAGCCTTCCTCGGCCACGCGCGCTGCCGGCTCCGTCACCTGCTCCCAGCTCCAGGAGCCCCAATGCTGCAACATCCAGCTCAGGCCTTTCACGATGCCGGGGGTGCAGATGGACTGGTAGCCCATCTCGTTGACTTTGCCTTGTAGGAAGTATCCCCAGCCACGCGGATTGGGTCGGATGACGATGTCCTGCCACATCTCCGGCGTGACGCCGGAGCCGGCCAGGGCAGGAGCATCGACCGCCCTCACTGCCTCTATCCCGGGGGCCCGGGCCAAGGAAACGGTGGCCAGAGCGTAGCCCCCCACGCTGGACATGTGGGGGTCTACCACTCCCTGGACCAGGGCACAGGCAACGGCAGCGTCTACGGCATTGCCTCCCTGCCTGAGGACCTTGACTCCCTCCTCAACAGCGAGCGGCTGCGGTGCCACTACCATACCGGCCATGGGGCAGTCTCCTTCTGGCTAGCTCGGGCCTGGCCGGCCTCGCTACTCGGGCGATGGGCCGATCAGGCGGGCGATGAGCCCGCGCAGGTACTCCAGCAAGCTCGTAGCCCCATTATGCCCGGAACCTGTGCTCAGCTCAATGGTGGTCTCGGGGGACCAGACACCCTCGATGGCTACGCGAGCTCGGTATGTGCCCGGCTGGCTATACTCATGCTCGGTGCGGAACTCGCGCTGCACCGGCCACTTGCCCTCGGGAGGCTCAGGGCACTCGGGTTGGATGAACTGACTGGTGCCGTCGCCAAAGTCCCAGGCGAGGCTGGGGCAGTAGAACTCTCGGTTGTCGTCGGGCCCTCCCACCAGGCGCCCCAGGAACTGCACCGCCAGGGGCGCAGGGCCTGCGGTCGGCTGGGCTTCCAGCTCCACCCGGATCTGCTCGGTACCGGTGGCGGTGGCAGAGATCCCTTCGTCGGGGACGCCGGGGATGCTCTGGTAAGCCCGGCCGCCCAGGACCACTATCACCCGCTCTCCCAGGGCGAAGTAACGGCCAGCGTCGGGATGCTCCCGAAGCAACTGGAAGAACGCATCAGAGCCCACGGTAACCGGAATGGCCTGCATCTCCTCCACGTCGAAGAGAGTGTCCAGCCAGGTGCCGTCGCGCCATACGAAGGCCCTGTCGCCCACGACCGCCACCCGAGAGGGCCCGCCCTCATCGGCGAGGGCCGGGCTGAGGGGGCTCTGCGCATCCTCCAGGGCGTGCTGTGTCTGGGCTTTGGTCACGGCGGTGGCGCCGTAGACGGGAGCGGAGGGCTCGCTCGCCAGCGCCTCCAATTCGCGCCGAGCGATGGACTCCCGGCCTGCCCGACTCAGGGCCTCCTCCGGTTCCTGCACCAGGAAGCTGGTGTAGGGGGTGATGATGCCGTAGCGGATGCTCAGTTCCACCACCTGGTCTACCAGTTCCTTGCTCTCGCCGTAGAGCCGGATGCGGTTGAGCAGGTGTCCGACCTTGCGGGTGGCCCAGAGACTGGGCAGGAAGTCGTCCCCACCGCCGCGGGCGAAGGCGACCTCGTACTGGAAGGACTGCGGCCGGCCGTTCACCTCCCCCGACAGGGTGACTCGGGCCGGCCCGCTGCCCTCGTACCGCCCCACCACTAGCAACTGGGTGCCGGCAAACAAGTCCGGCAGCGGGTGGGGATATATGTCCTCCACCCGCACCCCTCGCACCTCCAGGTCCACGTCCGCCAGGACGGGCGTGGCGATCTTAGCGTAGAAGGAACCCACCTCTTCGTCCACGCTCTGACCCGGGCGGACGTAGGCGCTCACCCCGCGTAACTCCCTTCCCAACGTATCCAGGAGCGAGGTGTCCACGTCGTCCCCCACGCCGAAGCAGAACAGCCGCACCGAGGATGGGGCCGCCTGCCGCACGTTGTTCAAGATGAGGCCGGCGTCGGTGACCCCCGCCGTAGGGAGGCCGTCGGTGAGGAAGATGACGATAGTGGGGCGCTCGGGGTCGGCGAGGGCCATGGCCTCCAGCAGGGCCCCGTTGATGTCGGTGTTGCCCCGGGCCTGCAGCCCAGCCACGAACCGCTCTGCCTCCCTCAGGTTGCCCGCCGGCTGCATGGTCCGGGCCAGCGAAGTGACCTCGGTGGAGAAGGCGATCACGTTGTACCGGTCGCCGTCGTTGAGGTGGCGCAGGACGTAGGTGAGGGCCTCTTTGGCCTGCTCCAGCTTCTCACCCTCCATGCTGCCAGACACGTCCAGCACCAGCACCACGTCTTTCTCCACCACCTCATCCTCGTCGGTCGAGAGCGCCGGGGTGATCAGCAGGGCGAAGTAGCCCTCCCTGTCCTCGCCCCGATAGCTGAGCAGGTTCACCCCCGGGCTCTCCGGGGACACGGTGTAGTAGAGGGCGAAGTCAGTGTGCGGAGTGAGGTCGCGCGCCTCCCAACCTACACGGGCCCGCTTCTGCCCCTGCCGGTCGATGGCTACGGGATGGCTGGGCGAGTAGAGGCTGCGGATGGGGACGTCGCTCTCGATGTCCACACTGATAGAGACGTCGCCTAGGGGCTCGGGGGAGAAGCGTTCGGTGGAGAGAGGGTAGACGTAACGCACTAGGCCGTTGTCGGCAGGGAGGGCCTGGACGTATTCGATCTCGATGCGCCGCTCGCCGCCTGGCTCGATGGGGAAGATGCTGGCCTGGAACAGGTCGCGGCCCACGTATTCCAGTAGGGCAGGGTCGAGCCGCTGCCGGACGATCTCCTCGTAGATGCGCCGGGCCTCCTCTCGGGCGTACAGCTCGCCCTGGAGCGGTTCGCCATCCACCCACATGGCGAATCGGCTGATGGACGCCTCCTCGGGCAGGGGAAAGACGTAAGTGCCTTCGAGGGACCACTCGGACCGGTTCACGAACACCTGGTCCACCCGGGTGACTGCCACCTGATCCTCGATGGTGACCGTGACCCGGTGATACTTCACCGTCAGGTACGGCACGTCGCGTGGGGGGACGGGTGGGCAATTGGGACAGGGCGGCACTGGTGGCCGGGGGATGATCCACCCGTCAGCGGAAGCGGTTCCGCTCGAGGCGAACAGGGCCAACCACACGGCGATCAGCACTAGCGCGAATCGTAGCCCCCCTCGCATGGGAGTCCTCCTGGCAGCAGTCTACCTAGAAGACGCAGGGACTGTCGGCTTCGTTCCCACCTGGACCGGCGACGCCCGTGAGCCCCTAGAGGCCGTGTCGGCACTCCGACGGGGAGGTTTGCTCCTGGAGCCCTTTCGCGCGTGGGCGCGCGCACTCCTCGAGGGGTGTGGCGTTCGTCCTGAGGAGTCCGCGGCCCCAGGCGCGGCGGCGGCCGGACGGGGAAGTCTGTCTGCGGAGCCCTTTCGCGCGTGGGCGCGCGAACTCCTCGAGGGGTGTGGCGCTTCGTCCTGAGGAGTCCGCGCCCCCAGGCGCGGCGGCGGCCGGACGGGGAAGTCTGTTTGCGGAGCGCTTTCGCGCGTGGGCGCGCGAACTCCTCGAGGGGTGTGGCGCTTTGCCCTGAGGAGTCCGCGCCCCCAGGCGCGGCGGCGGCCGGACGGGGAAGTCTGTTTGCGGAGCCCTTTCGCGCGTGGGCGCGCGCACTCCTCGAGGGGTGTGGCGCTTTGCCCTGAGGAGTCCGCGCTTCCAGGCGCGGCGGCGCCCGGACGGGGAAGTCTGTTTGCGGAGCCCTTTCGCGCGTGGGCGCGCGCACTCCTCGAGGGGTGTGGCGCTTTGCCCTGAGGAGTCCGCGCTTCCAGGCGCGGCGGCGGCCAGGTACCACCGGTCAGGCGGCGACAAGCCTGGACCCCTGTTTCTGCTTGACTCACCGTCTCTCCTCTGAGATGATGCCGATAGGTTAGCGTTTGGTTTTCGTTGGCCCTCGGTTGCTCCCGTTGGTGCCCCGATCGCCCGACGGCGAAGACGCCGTCCGCCCCAGAAGGATACTTGATGTCCGATATCAGGATGTTTGAAGACCGGCAGGATGCCGGCCGGCGCCTGGCCTCCCTCCTCGAGCACTACCGGGACGCGAACGCCGTAGTCCTGGCTATTCCCCGCGGCGGGGTGGAGGTGGGCTACCAGGTGGCCGTTCGCCTTCGCGCCGAGCTGGACATACTGGTGGCCCGCAAGCTGCCCTTCCCGGGCAACCCGGAAGCCGGGTTCGGCGCTGTCGCCGAGGACGGTAGCACCTACATCGCCGACTATGCCGCCCGGTGGTTTCCCCCGGCCCTGGTGAGCCGGATCGTGGCCGAGCAGCGTCAGGAATCCGCCCGCCGGGTGAACGTGCTGAGGGGAGGCCGTCCTCTCCCCCCGCTCGAGGGCAGAGTGGTCATCCTGGTGGACGATGGGCTGGCCACCGGAGCCACCATGCGGGCCGCCATCATGCTCTGCCGAAGGCGAGGAGCCGCCCGCATCGTGGTGGCAGTGCCGGTGGCGGGGGAGGATGTAGTGCGGGAGATGGACGCCCTAGCGGACGAGGTGGTGGTGGTCCTCACCCCGCCTGGCTTCCGGGCCGTGGCCCAGGTATACCGCCACTGGTACGACGTGGGCGACGAGGAAGTGCTGGCCATCTTGGACCGCTGGCGGTCGGAGCAGCAGAAGCGGGGCGCGGACGCTGGTCGCAGCTGATCCTGTCCCCCGCCCCCGAAAGGAACCGGGCCCTGGTCTTTAACGAAACTCAGGCACGATCTTCATCCACGCTTTATGAGAGAGACGGAGAAGGCGTGGTAGACTGCCGGCGTGGCGGTTGGCTGGGTTTCGATACAGCTAACAAGGGGCGCCCGCCGCAATGCAGACCGCCGCATCCAGATGTCAGCGCTAGTGTGGGCGTTAGTCGGGTAGTTAGCCAAACCTGAGAGTCGGTCGCCAGCACAACCCTCCTGTTAGCTGGCGGTGGCAAAGAGCTAGCAGCAGGGCGCCCCTTGTCACGTCTGCCGGCCCGGTGTACGCCGGGCCGGCAGACAGGGTTAACGTCGGCCCCCTAAGCTCCCTCGAAGGCTATCACCGAGCGCACATCGTACCCCTGGAGCTGATCTCTGCCTCTCAGCCCCTTCAACTCGATGAGGAAGGCCACCCCGACCACCTCTCCGCCCAGCTCCTCGATCATGCTTATGGACCCGCGAGCGGTGCCCCCAGTGGCCAGCAGATCGTCCACTAGTAGCACCCTATCACCGGGCTCGATGGCGTCGCGGTGCATCTCGAGGACATTAGTGCCGTACTCGAGGGCGTACTCACAGCGAACCTTGTCTGCGGGGAGCTTGTCCGGCTTGCGGATGGTGATGAAACCGGCGCCCAAGTTATAGGCTAGCGGGGCGCCGAAAATCCATCCCCGGGCCTCGATTCCGGCCACCTTGTCCACCTGACGATCGGCGAAGAGCTCCGCCAAGGCGTCCACCGCCTCCCGAAACGCCTTGCCGTTCTTGATGAGAGTGGTGATGTCGCGAAAGAGGATCCCAGGAATGGGGAAGTCGGGAATACTGCGGATGAGAGGGACGAACTCCATGGCTTCTCCAGGGCGGGTGAGGGTCTCGGCGCGATTGTAGCAGAGCCAGTCCCGTCCCTGCAACGGTAGGGAAGGGAACGCGGATGACGCTGATACTACGCTGATTCAGCGCTGATCTTCTCTTGGTTCTTCCCATTCCTGATCAGCGTAGATCGGCGTCCCGTCAGCGTCATCCGCGTCCGATTCAGATGCCGCTTGGGGACTCTAGAGCCACCGTGTTGATGACGTCCAGCAGCAGCTGCTCCACCTCTTCCGCAGGGGCATCGAAGGTCGGACAGACGAACCGGGCGTGGAGGCTCTCGGCCTCGTTGGGGAAGGCCAGCAGCTCCACGACGTAGCCTCTGGGGCACTCCTGGCAGGCATCGCTGGCGCGGGCGACGTAATGCACCTCGTGCCAGATGAAGCTCTGCCCCAGCCAAACCCGCCGGCCCGCTGGCTCTATCTGGCCCCCCGCCTCTCGGTACTGCTCCTCCGCTGCCGCCAGCATGCCGTCTAGCACCTCGGCCTGGGACTGACCGGCGGGCCTGGAGGCGACCACCAGATGAATCTCCAACCGATACCCTTGCTCCCACTGCAGGCCGAGCCCCCGCTCACCCCGTTCCACCACGCGCCAGTTGCTGGGATGAGCCAGTTCCAAAGAGCCGTCCGCGCTGCTACTGACAGTCCAGCCCCCGTCCAAAGCAGCCTGCCCGTCGCCGCCGCGGTTCACGCTACAGCCACTTAGGGCCAGCAACAGGCCTGAGACCGCTAACAGAAATCTCCAGTTCACCTGGGCACCTCTCCTACGCTAACCCGCGGTCCTGACTTGGCTCGCTTCATTTAGCATAAGGGATAGCGTATGGGAAGTGCCATCTTCGCCCATAGTGACACCGTAGATGGCATCGGCGGCCTCGATTGTGTGCCGGTTGTGTGAGATCACTATGAACTGAGTGTCGGTGGCCAAGCGCTGAAGCAGTCGCCGGAAGCGACTCACGTTCGCCTCGTCCAGCATGGCATCCACTTCATCCATGACGCAGAACGGGGTGCCGCTGGCCTCCAGCAAAGCGAAGAGCAGAGCCACCGAAGTCAGGGCCCGCTCGCCGCCGGACAGGAGTGCCAGGTCCTGGCTTCGCTTCCCGGGCGGGCGTACGGTGATGTCCACCCCGGCGCCAGAGAGGTCCTCCGGGTCGCTCAGAGACAGGCGAGCGCTGCCGCCGCCGAAGAGCTCACGGAAAAAAGCCTCGAAACGAGCGGCGACCTGTTCGAAGGTGAGCCTGAACCGCCGCTGCATGGTCTGCTCCAGCTCTTGGATCACCTGGCGCAGCGATGAGGCTGCCTGCTCCAGATCGGCCGCTTGCGAGGCGAGGAACTGGTAGCGCTCCTGCAACTCGGCGTGCTCCTGAGGGGCATTGGGATTGACGTTCCCCATGGCTCGACGACGTCGCCTGAGGGCCTCCACCCGGGCCTCCATCTCCTCCAGAGAGAGGCCGTTGTCGGAACCCCCGCCGGCGGGCGACTCCGTGAGCGTTCGGAGGCTTTCCTCCTCTAGCTCCAATCGCGCTGCCTCCCGCAACGAGGTCAGGACGTCCTGAGCCCGTCTGGCCGAGATCTCGGCCTCTCCGCACAGCTGGCCGAACTCCAAATGCTGCTGCCGGCGGATCCTCTCCTCTCCTTCGAGGTCCTCGCGCTGGCGCTGAAGGCAGGCTAGCCTCTCCCGCTCGGGGCGGATAGCTTGCTCCAGATCCTGCAGGCCCTGAGCGTATCGGGTGCGCGCCTCCAACATTGCCGCCCGGGACGACCGCACTGCGGCCAGCTCCTCGCGTAGCCCTCTCAGGTGCTTGTTCCGCTCTTCCAGTCGGGCACTCAGCCGGGCCCGCTGGCGCTCGGCCCCCTCAAGGGCGGAGCGAATCTGACCCACCCTTTCCTGGAGCGCGGCCAGGCGGACACGCTCCACCTCGAGCCCAGCCTCGCCCTCCGCTCCGGTGGTCTCGCCGGCCGAGACGCCACCGTAGCCACCGGCAGCCAGCTCCGCCTCCAGTTGTCGCGCCACTTCCTGCCACCTCTGGGCTTCCGCTTCTGCCGCGGTCACCCGCTCGGCCGCGATCTCCCGGCGCCGGGCCAGCACGGTCTGCTCGCGCTTGAGCTCTGCCAGGCGCTCGCCCTGCCACTGGAGGCGCTCCTCGACCCGACGCAGCTCCAACTGAGCTCTGCTCTCATCTCCCTGAGCCTGCTCCGCCGCGGCCCTCGCCTGTTGGACGCGTTCCTCAGCCGCACTAAGGCCCGCCTCAGCCTCTTCCAGGGCCCTTCGCAGCTCCAGGGCCTGCGCCGCCACCCCCTCTCGCTCCGACTGCCGGCGGCGGATCTCGGCCGGCAGTCGCCGGCGCTCCCTCTCCTGCTCCAAAAGCGCGCTCCGGCTCCGGCGCTCTCCGCCTCCGGTGACGCTCCCCGAGGACTGGGCCACTTCGCCTGCCAGGGTAGCGATGGTGTAGGAGCGAGGTGGGGCTGAGCGCGATTCAGTTCCCCTCACCCGCTCCAGCGCCAGCCGAGCTGCCGTCAGGTCCTCCACCACCAGGATCCGGTTGAGCAGGTACTGCCCCACCCGCTCCAGGCCTGGCTCCACCTCCACCAGGTTGGAGGCTACCCCCACCAGCCCCGGGAACTGCGTCGGCTGCACCGCGGCCGGCGGCTGGATCGTCTCCAGAGGCAGGAAGGTGACTCGCCCGCCGTGTTTGCGCTTTAGGTGCTCGATGGCCCTCTCCGCGTCGCTCCAGCGGCGCACCACCACCTGCTGCAGGCGCGCTCCCAGAGCCGCCTCGATGGCCACCTCCAGCCCGGTTGGCACCCGGATCAGCGACGCCACGACGCCCACGATGCCCGAATCCTCCGTCCGACGGGCCAGCTCCAGCACCTCCCGCACTCCCGGGTAATACGACTCCCGCTGCATTCGAGTGAGGAGCGACAGCCGGGCCCGGAGCGCCTGCTCCTCTTCCTCCAGCGCGCTCGCCTGCCGCTGCGTCTGGGCCAGCTGCTGCTGAACCCGCCTGAGGTCCTGCCGCCGATCATCCAGCTCTCGCCGCGCCTGAGCCAGGGCTTGGCCGGCGCGCTTGGCCGCCCCTTCCAGCCGGTTCACCTCCTCGGCCCAGGCGGCTCGAACCTCCGCGTCCTGATCCACCGCGACGCTCGTCTCTTCCATCAGGCGGGTCAACTCTTGGCTTCTACGGGCGGCTGCCGCCTCGTCCGAACCCGCTTCGGTGCGCTGAGACAAGGCATCGGAAAGCTGTCGGCGTACCTGCTCGAGGCGACCTTGCAGCGCCCGGCGACGCTCCCGCTCCGCCGCCTGAGCTGCCTTCAGGCGATCCACCGACTCCCTCAAAGCTTCGGCGTCCTGATGAAGACGTTCGGCTTCCAGGGTCAGAGACCTCTCTTCCTCTCCGGCCGACCGCATCTCCTGCAGCAGCAGTCGCCGGTCCCGCCCCATCTCTGCCAACCGTTCCTTGAGCGCTCGCTCTCGCTCGGCCAATACTGCTGCCTCCCGGTCGCTCGCCGTCAGGTTGGCATTGAGTTGCTCCGCTTTCAGCTGTTGCGACGCCAATCGGGTGGAGAGCTCCCGCTCCTCGCGAGCAAGGACCTCGATCGTGTGCTGCAGCTGGGCCAGTTCGGCCGACTGAAGCTCCAAGCGCTGCCGGAGGTAGAGGGCGCGCTCGCGCGCCGCTTGAGCCTGTTCGGCGGCGGCATGGAGCCGTTGCCCGAAGTAGACGGTCTGCAGCTGGGCCAGCTCGGCCTGCACCTCCCTCCAGCGGTTCGTCTGCTCGGCCTGGGTCGCCAGCCGCCGCAGTTGAGGCTCCAGCTCCCCCATCAGGTCGCGCACCCGCAGGACGTTGGCTGCCACCTCGTCCAGCTGGCGTAGCGCCGTCTCGCGCTTGCTCTGGTAGGCGGTGATGCCGGCCGCCTCTTCGAAGAGACGCCGCCGCTCCGCAGGGCTGAGGCTGAGCGCCGCATCCACCATTCCTTGCCCGATGACGGAGAAGGTGAGCCGGTCCAGCCCTCCCTGGGCCAGAAGCTCAGTCAGGTCCTTCAACCGGGTGCGGACGCCGTTCAGGTAGTATTCGTTCTCTCCCGAGCGGTAGGCACGGCGAGAGATGGACACCTCCTGGAAGTCCAGAGGCAGCGACCCGTCGCTGTTGTCCAGCACCATGGTGGCCTCGGCCATGCCTAGGCGACTGCGGCCATCGGAGCCGGCGAAGATGAGGTCGCTGGTGCGGCGGCTGCGAAGTTGGCTGTAGGACTGCTCCCCCAGCACCCAGCGCAGGGCATCGGCAATGTTGCTCTTGCCGCTGCCGTTGGGGCCGACTATGGCGGTTATGTCTCCGGGAAAGGAGAACTCAGTCCGGGTGGCGAAGGATTTGTAGCCCTGTACAATGAGTCGGCTGAGGCGCATGGGTTTCTGGTCCGCCCTCCTCGGTCAGTCCAACCGTTGTAAGGCGCGCTCGGCGGCAGCCTGAGCGGCGGCGCGTTTGCTGGGGCCCTCGCCCCGGCCCCAGACCTCGTCCCCCACCCAGACCTCCACGGTGAACACCGGCCGGTGGTCAGGGCCGCGGCCGCCCACCTCCACATAACGCGGGGTCACTCCCAGGCGGGCCTGCACCTCTTCCTGGAGACGGCTGCGGGCGTCCCATGGGCCTCGCATGGCGGTGGCCTGTTCGATGTAAGGGCGGAAGTGAGGCAGCATGACCCTCTTGACCGTTTCCCAGTCCGAGTCGAGGTACAGCGCTGCCACCAGCGCCTCCAGCGCCGCCGCCAGGTTGGCTGGCTTACGACGCCCGCCGGTGGCCTCCTCGCCGCGGCCGAGCAGCAGATGCTCGCCCAGGCCAAGCTGGGCCGCCAGGCCGGCCAGCCCTTCGGTGCTGACCAGCTGCGCCCGCCAGCGAGTCATCTCACCTTCCCGGGCGTCCGGGAAACGGTAGTAGAGCACCTCGGCCACCAGGAAATCCACGATGGCATCTCCCAGGTACTCCAACCGCTGGTTGTGCTCCAGGAGGTCGGCGGTCTCGTTCAGGTAGGAGCTGTGGGTCAGCGCCGTCCGCAGCAAAGTCGCATCTGCGAAGGTATAACCCAGGCGCTCCTCCAGCTCCAGAGCACCCTTATCCACGTTGCCCCTCCAATACCATCACCTATAATCAGCCCACGCGCAGGACTATGGCTGGATCGGCTAGAGCTGGCAATGGAACGCTGATTGCGCTGATACTACGCTGATTCAGGCTGATGAGAAAGGAATGACCCCGAAGGGTCAGCATCTCACGAGCGTTCCACCCCGGTCACCTGCGCCGCCAGATCCGGAGGATAGGCCAATGGACGTCACCCGAGAGGACATCGCCGCCGGCGTACGCGCCATTGGGGTGCCCCCCGGTGCTACGGTGCTGGTGCATTCCTCTCTCAGCAGCTTCGGTCACGTCGTAGGTGGCCCCCACTCCGTCATACAGGGCTTGCTGCAAGCGGTGGGCCCCGAGGGCACGGTGGTCTTCCCCACCCTCACCGGCTCGGCCGAACTAGGACCCGACAACCCTCCCTACTTCGACGTCCGGCAGACTCCCTGCTGGACCGGACGCATCCCCGAGGTGGCGCGCCAGCACCCGGAAGCCCGCCGCAGCCTCCACCCTACCCATAGCGTGGCCGCCATCGGGCCAGGTACGGCGGAGCTACTGGAAGGACACGAGCTTTCACCCACCCCCTGCGGCCCCGACACGCCCTTCGGCCGGCTGGTCCGCTCCGACAGCGGCTATGTGGTCTTCCTGGGAGTGGGGCTGCAATGCAACACCACCTTCCACCATGCCGAGGAGGTGGCGGGAGTGACCTATCACATGCAGCAGGAGCCGGTCACGGCTATCATCGTGGACTACGAGGGACGGGAACGATCGGTGCGACTGTGGCTACACCGTTATGGCCCTCGGCGCAACTTCCCCCGGCCCGAGCCCTACTTCCTGGCCAAGGGCATCCAGAAGATGGGCCGCATCGCCAACTGCACCGTCCGGGTGCTGAAGGCCCGGCCCATGGTGGAGTACGTCCTCGACCGCCTGCGGCAGGACCCCGAGTACCTGCTGGCCCCACAGTAGAACGCAGATCGGCGCTGATGGCACGCTGATTCGCTCTGATCAGAGAGAGATGATGAGGAGGAATCAGCAGGGATCAGCGCAGTATCAGCGTCATCAGCGTTCTACTGCTCCACTCTACGCAGAGCCACCGTCCCGTTGTGGCCCCCCAGCCCAAAGGAGTTGGACAGGCACACGTTCACCTCGGCCGGCCGGGCCACGTTAGGCACGTAGTCCAGGTCACACTCTGGATCGGGAGTGTCGTAGTTGATGGTGGGCGGCAACACCTGATCCCGGATGGCTAGAGCGCAGACGATGGCCTCCACCGCTCCCGCTGCCCCCAACAGGTGGCCGATCATGCTCTTGGTGGAACTGACGGCCAACTTGCGGCTGTGCTCGCCGAAGACCCCCTTGATGGCGCGGGTTTCGATGGCGTCGTTGAGTCGGGTGCTGGTACCGTGGGCGTTGATGTAATCCACATCCTCCGGCCGGAGGTTGCCGGCGCGGAGGGCTGCCTCCATCGCCTCCATCGCTCCTTCTCCTCCCTCAGACGGTTGAGCGATGTGGTAGGCGTCGTCAGTGGCGCCGTAGCCCAGTAGCTCGGCGTAGATGCGAGCCCCGCGCGCCCGGGCCCGATCCATCCGCTCCAGGATCATCACCCCTGCCCCCTCGCCCACCACGAAACCGTCGCGGTCCGCATCGAAGGGACGGCTGGCCTTCTCTGGCTCATCGTTACGGCTGCAGAGGGCATGCATGCTGTCGAAGGCGGCCAGCGCGATGGGCACCACGCCGGCCTCCGAGCCTCCGGCGACCATGATGTCGGCGTCTCCACGGCGGATGATCTCGGCCGCCTCTCCCAGGCAATGGCCTCCGGTGGCGCAGGCTGTGGCCAGGGCAATGCTGGGGCCTCGGACCCCAAGCATGATGCTGATCTGACCGGCGGCGGCGTTCAGCATCAGGCCGGTAATGGCGAAGGGGCTAACCCGGCGGGCACCCCGCTCCCGCATGACCTCGACTTGGTCCAGGAGCACGTGGATTCCGCCCACGGCCGAGCCCAGCAACACGCCCACGCGCCGGGGATCCTCCTGCGCCAGATCCAGCCCGGAGTCAGCTAGGGCTTCCTGGGTACAGGCGACGGCAAAGTGGACGAATCGGTCCATCCGCCGCGCCTCCTTCACCTCCAGATAGCGAGTAGGATCGAACTCCTTGACCTCTGCCGCAATGCGGGTGCGGAGGTCGCTGGGGTCGAACTGAGTGATGAGCCCCACCCCGGAGCGGCCGGCCAGAATCCCGGCCCAGGACGAGGGCAGATCGTTCCCCAAGGGGGTGACAGCGCCCATGCCAACTATGGCTACACGTCGGGCGTCGGGGTTGTCCAAAGCTCTCCTCCGTGGTGCACTGAATTCGGCTAACACCTGTGAAAACCCGCGCCCGTGCGTGGCGATGCGGCGCACTCCTCGGCCCTCTCTGCTCTGACTTCAGTCAGCCAACCCAGCCGAGCTCGTGATTACCCCTACTCCTCGCCTCAGCCCCTTCATTGCCAGCTCAAGGCTCCGCCACCAGGGGTGGCTTCTGGCGATTCTTGACCCGACCCACCGGCCTTGCTCCCAGTACCACCTTGAAGAAGCTGTCCTGGTGTACCACCTCCACCCGACGGAACATGGCCTCCATCGTCTTGTCGTGGGGCAGGAAGGCGTTGCTCACCAGGTACAGCCGGCCTTTGGGGCCCAGCACGTCACGGGCGTCCTGGATGAACTGCTCCGCCACATCGTACTCCACCGCCGGCCCCAGGTGGAAAGGTGGGTTGGTAGCCACCACGTCGAAACGCTCGCCGATCACCGCCGATCCGGCGTCGCTGGGCATCACCCGGGCTCGTTCTAGATGGTTGTGGCGGGCAGTGCGCTCAGCAGCCCGCACCGCGGGCAGCGAGTCGTCCACCATCACTACCTCCACCCCATCGGCCAGGCCGTGGGCCACCAGGCCGACCTGCCCGGCGCCGCAGCCCAGATCCAGCACCCTCTCCCCGTCACGGACCTGCACGTGGGCCAGCAGACGCCTCGTCCCCGCGTCGAGACGGCGCCAGGAGAAGACCCCCGGCTTGGTCACGTACTCCCACCGCCGGCCGCGGGCCTGCATGGTCGCCACCCGCCACTGGTGGTAATCGCCGGGAGGGGGAGGGAAGCCCCCGGGAGGCTTGAGGGCCCGGGCCACCCGGTAGTTGGCGGTCACCCCGACCATCTGGGCATTGCCGAACCACTCCTCCAGAGTGGCGATGCGGGTGAGTATGCCGGTGCCTTTGGAGCCGGCCAGGTAGAACCGCCCTCCCGGCTCCAGCCTGTGCCACGCCTCTCGGATGAACTGCTCTCCCAGCGCCCTTCCCCGAGGGAGGTTGGCCACTACCACGTCGAAGGTCTGTTCCTGGGGCAAGTCCCGTGCCACATCGCTGAACCAGATGCGGCCCCCATAGCCGAGGCGCTCCAGGCTGAGGGAGACGGCGGTACAGGCAGCATAGCTGGAGTCGGCCAGGTGCAGCTCGATGCCGGGCTGCAGCTGGAGGCAACCGAACCCGATGATGCCGTTCCCGCACCCCAGGTCCAGCAGTCGGGTGCCGCGGGGGAGGCCGTCGTTCTCGATTGCCCGTAGGGCCAGATTGGCGGCACCGTCGGGACGATCCCAGGAGAAGATGCCCGGCTTAGTATAGAGGCGGACCCCGCCTACCGGAGTGCGGAACACGAGCGGGCGGTAGAGATGGTAGTCGCCGTTGGCCGACCGCCTAGGGGCCGGCCCTGCTGGGGTGCGAGGGCGCTTCACACCGCGTATTGTAGTGGGCGATAGCGGGTTGGGAAAGGCAGAATGACTCGTGATGCGTGACCATTGACCGGGTACGCGTGCCCGTCACTCATCACGAGTCACGCGCCTTTACTCACGGTAGGTAGCTGAACGGATTGCGCTTGACCCCGTTCTCGCGCACCTCGAAGTGCAGATGAGGCCCGGTGGACCGGCCGGTGCTGCCACGGGTGCCGATGGCCTCGCCTTTGGCGACGTTCTGCCCCACTTCCACGCTGATGCTATCCAGGTGGGCGTAGAGAGTCTCCAGCCCGTTGCCATGGTCCACGATCACGTGATAGCCGTAGCTCGTCCTCATCCAGGAGACCAAGGTCACCGTTCCGCTGTCCGCTGCCACCACCGGAGAGCCTCGGTTCCCGGCGATGTCCACCGCCACGTGACCGGAGTGCACGCCCTGGCTGATGTAGCCGCTAACTGGCCAGATGAAGCTGCCGCTGCCCTCCTGAGGATTGGCCACCCGGGCGGTGTAGGTGCGCTCCTGAGCGGGCACCGCCACCACTCGCGGCGGGGGCTCAGGCAGTTCGGCCCCAGGAACGATCAGCTTAGTCCCCGCCACGAGATGGGCCGGATCCTCGATCTCGTTCCCGCCGTAGCTCAAGATGACCTCAGGGTCCACCTTGTATCTGTCGGCGATGGCCTGGAGCGTCTCGCCCTGGGCGACGGTGTGGTAGGCCCCGTCCACCGGCAAGATCACCAACTCCTGGCCGATGGATAGGGAGTCGGGAGCTTTGACCAGGGCTTCATTAGCCCACAACACCGTCTTCATGCTCAGGCCAAAGCGGGCCGCGATGCCAGAGAGGGTATCACCATTCTCCACCCGATATACCCGCGACTCCCACTCGGGGTAGCTGCCCTTGATGGTATGGACCACACCGGCCCGTTGGAGGACCAGGTCGGGCATCACCGCCGGCGCCGGGCGCCCGCCTCGATCTAGCAGCCGCACGTCCTCCAGGTACTCGCGGCTGCTGAAGCCCGGCAGGCTTCGAGGGAGAGACAGCCCCGTCACCGGGTTGGATAGCTGGGGACAGACTATCGTCAGAATGACCACTAGCCCGACTGCGATGTGAGTCCCATAGCTGCGCCAGAAGGAGTCGGGTAGGGACACTGGCAGGCGTAGGGACGGCTTCGGGCTGCGGATGTGGTGCCAGAACTCAAGACACCTTTGGGCTACGACGGACTCAGGTGGCTCAATGGTAGGTGTGGTCTCCATTGTCTCCTGTCGTCTGGCGACGTTGCCAGGGTCTTAGTTAAGGCTTGTTAAGGGCAGGGCGAAGCCTAGCACAGGCCGGAGCGTGTCGCAAGCGCCCATTCGTACTGCGGCATCGTCTCAGCCAGGCAGGTGAGCCCCGGGCGATGCACGCCTGGGGCGCGCACCCCTCAAGGTGAGTCTCGCCGCAGCCTCGCCCAGACCGCCTCCTCGACATGCCGACCGATGTCGCCTCTTCGCGCTTCCTCTGGAGTTATGTCGTCTTGCAGGCTCCGTGCCACCAGGTTTGCTCGCCCCCTCGACTCTCTGATCAATGGTCCGATGGTGGCGTTGGTGCAGGCCATGGTGCCCGCCGAGATGCAGGGACGGGTTCTGTCTGTGGGCAGGGGCCTGGCCTGGGCGGCCATGCCCCTGGGGCTGGCGGTCGCTGGGCCGCTTAGTGACATCTTCGGCCTGCGGCTGTGGTGGGTCGCCGGCGGCCTGGGCATGTCTGTCCTGGGGATCGCGGGCCGGCTGACACCGGGCATTGCCAACCTCGAGGGCCGGCGCCAGAATCAGGAGGCGGCGGACCTCCGGGCCGCGCTGGAGCCAACACTCTAGCCCGGGCGTACGTCTGTTGGGTCAGAGCGACCCAACTCGGCCCCTCACCAGGGCCGCGGCAAAGGAGGAACCGATGTCGGAGCACCGAGGCACCATCCGAGACATGGGGCTGCTGGACCTGTCGTCCGCCAAGACCCCCGAGGACC
The DNA here is from genome assembly GCA_013178015.1 of Anaerolineae bacterium. Lineage (NCBI taxonomy): Bacteria > Bacillati > Chloroflexota > Anaerolineae > Anaerolineae bacterium. Next base: position 34,736 of record JABLXR010000004.1, on the reverse strand, counting down.
TGAGTGGCATCACCTCGATTCACGACGTGGGCGCCATCGTCATCCCCGAGGATCTGGCCCCCGCCCTCACCCGCATCGAGATGCACGACGTGGGCAGCGTCATCCCCATACCTCGGGGCACCAAGGTCAGCCTGCAGATGGGACAGACGCGGCTGACCGGTCAGGCGCTGGCCGACGGGCCCGAGGACACCATCCTGGTCCTGGTGGGCCAGGCGATCATCGTGGACCGGGTGGAGTCGGTGGGGTACCGGGAGCTGCACGTGATCGGGCAGCTACTGGCCCCCCGCGGCAGTGAGGCGGCGCTGTCTCCCAAGATCACTAAGCTCACCGGGCAGGCAGTCTACTACCCCGAGGTCGAGGGGGCCCGCTTCATCATGGGCAAGGAGCAGATCGGCCGGGCCTTCCTGGAGCTGCTGCCTCGGCCCACGCCCCTGATAGTGATGGGCCTGCTCACCATCGAGGCGGGGACTCCCGCCGATCTCCTGCGAGCCAAGGTGCCCGAGATCGTGCTCCTGGGCAAGATCAGGGCCCCGGAGGAGCTGGTGCCCCTACTGCAGGTCCTGGCCGTGGAGAAGCAAGGGGCAATCGAGGCCGTCTAGCCGATGGGACACGACCACGCCGTCGAAGAGCGGGATGCGGTCTCGCTCTTCGACGAGCTCTACCGCCGGCACAACCGGCCAGTGTACGCCTACCTGCTGGGCCGATGCGGCGACTCGGACGCGGCTGCCGACCTGCTTCAGGATACCTTCCTCAGGGCGTGGCGGCACCTCGATGACGTGAGGAACGTTCCTCAGGATAGGCGCAGATACTGGCTGCTGGCCGTCGCCCGCAACTTGGCCCACGACTTCCACCGCAGGCAGGCCGTGAGAGCGCCGTTCGGGGACCCGCTTCCGGAAGTGATGCCAAGCGCTGACGGGCGGCACGATCCAGTGGCCGCGACAGAGTCGGGAGAGCAGGCGGCCGCCCTCGACGGAGCTATCGCGCGGTTGCCGGAAGAGCTCAGGCTGATCATTTGCCTGCGGTACCTGGGCGAGATGAGCAGCGCCGAGATCGGCGAGGCTCTGGGGCGTCCGGCAGGCACGGTGCGTTACCAGTTGGCCAAGGCGAGGGCCCTGCTGGCCCAGGACGTACGATTGCAGCCGGAGTGCCCGGGTGCCGGTTCAGAAGGGGCCACCCCATGAGGCCAGGCGACGAACGCATGAAGGGAGCTAAAGTGGAAGGCGACGCGAGCGCGTTCGAGTTGTCCCCCGAGGTGGACGAGTTCCTGGAGGCGATGCTGCGTCGGTGGGCGGAAGGCAAGCAACTGCCCCGGGCGACCCTGGAGCAGATACGCCGAACGGTCCTCGCCTACGATCCCGCCTACGAGCCGCTCACCCAACAGTGGTGGAGGCGGGTCCTGGGCGACGCCACCGCCGCGCTACGCACGACCGCGGACGTCCGCGAGTTCCTCAAACCAATCTGGCAGCAGGCCTGAGGCCGTGACCCCTCTAGCGCAGGTGGAAGCTCGACAGGAGCCGCTCGAACGACTCCGAGCCCTCCTCGAACCTTCCCGGGTGGGCGCGACAGGAGACAATATATACCCGGCCATCCTTCTCCACCCATAGATCCCGCTGTCGGACCAGGGGCTCGCCCCAGAAGCGCTCGTAGGTGATCTCCAGGGCGGCCCGGCCGTCCAGGGTGGTTTCCCCCTGCGCGACCACCTTGAGGATCAGCTCCCGGGCGACCAACCGATCGTAAGTGTCAGCGAATAGGGTCGCTAGATCCGTACCTTCCGGAAGGGAGCGGAGCCCGACGAAGAACCCCAGGCCGGACCCCGACACCAAGGCCGGCTCCTCGGTGCCGAACTCCGGGTTGGGCTGCACGAACCCCGGGTAGCGGTCGGCCCGGTTGGTCCAGGAGGCGGGGTACTCGAAGGAGAACTCCTCGTGCTCCAAGACGCGGGTAGCGCCGTCGTCCGGCGGCTCAGGCGTGGGCGTGGCCGGCACCGTGGGGGTAGTGGGTGCCGCGCAGGCGACGGACAGGGCAGCCAGAGCGGCCAGAACGAGAAGGATGTGTCTCATAGCCGACCTCCCGGAGGTGGGGCGTGGGCACGCAGCCATTGTGGCACTCCCACTCGGTTCCGGCAATCGGAACCGCTCTACCAGGCCCCACCTCCGGTGCTGCCAGTTGACCGACCCCTCGCGCCGAGGCCAGAATGGCACGCGGGGCATGGCGCCGCCAGGGTGCAGGAGCAAGCCCCGGGCTGTGGCGCCAAGTCAGCCCCCGGGACGATCTCACGACGACGTCTGTCGTTCTGTGGCCAGCTTGCCGGAGGGGAGGAGGGCGGAATGGGTTCGCTACAGGATGCCGTGGAGCAGAGGCTGGAAGTGGAGACGGAGGAGCGCTTCTGCGAGATCCTCAAGCGCAAGATGGCCGGAGCCATCGGCCTCTACGTGGAGGCAGTGCGCGCGGCCGAAGAGGAGTACGGGCCCGAAGCCCGCGAGGCCATCCGTCGTCGCCACTTGGAGCGATCGGTGGAAGCGAACCGGAAGAGAGGTGCCGAGGTACTCGATAACAGCCTGCGGGCCTTCTGCTATGCCTTGGAGGCCGGCTGCCGCGGCTCCCACGAATGGGAGAAGCTGGAAGACACCGAGAGGCGCCAGGCCTACCGCTTCACCCGGTGCCTGTGGGCAGAGATCTTCCGCGAGCTGGAGGCGGCCGACATCGGCATCTGGATCTGCGAGGGCGACGGACCGGCTGCGGCGGCCTTCAACCCCGCCATCGGCTTCGCTCGCACTAAGACCCTCATGGAAGGCGACGACTGCTGCGACCACGTGTACCACGTGGATGGGGGAGAGCCGGCGCAGGGCGCCTGATTCTGGCCGGGCGAGGGGTCGCCTCAGCGGTGCAGTGGCTACCCGTAGCCCTGTGGCCAGAAGCCGAGAACTGGGAAGCACAACCCGCGCCCTCTCCATCACCGGAGATCCGCGTCCCATCATCCTCCCTGCTCACACCCCTCGGTTGGACTTCCGCCCCTGCCGCCACTAGAATCCGGCCTCTGAGGTGGTTATGTCTGCTAGCTCCGAAGTGACCCTGGAGCTCGACCACATCGCCCACGGGGGCGAGGCCATCGGGCGGTGGGAGGGCAAAGTGGTCTTCGTGCCCTACGCCATCCCCGGCGAGACGGTACGCGCCCGCATCGTCGAGGAGCGGCGCCGCTATGCTCGCGCCCAGCTGCTGGAGGTGCTGCAGCCCTCTCCCGATCGGGTGGAGCCGCCCTGTCCTTACTTCGGCACCTGCGGCGGCTGCCAGTGGCAGCACGTCGGCTACCGCCGCCAGCTCGAGCTCCGGCTGGACCTCGTCGCCGACCAGATGCGGCGGCTGGGCCGGGTGAGCGACCCGCCCCTGGACGGGATCGTGCCCGCCGACGACCCCTGGGCCTACCGCAACAACATCCAGCTGCATCCCGTCACCCGGGCTCCCGAGGAGCCCAGCGGCGCCGTCGGGCTGGGCTTCTATACCAACGACGGCCGCACCGTCATGCCTATCGCCCAGTGCCTCATCGCCCATGACCTGGTGGACCAGTTGCACGCCTCGATCGAACTAGAATGGGGCGAACTGACCCGACTGGTCCTGCGGGCGGGCGTGAACACCGGCGAACAACTGGTCCTGTTGGAGACCGAACGCGACGAGGGGCCGGAGATATCCCTGGACCTGGCCGTCTCCTTCGCTCATCTGACCGGAAACGGAGACCTCATCACGCTAGTGGGGGAGCCCTACTTCCACGAACGGCTGGCCGGCCGCATCTTCCGCATCTTTGCCCCCTCGTTCTTTCAGGTGTTCACCGCTCAGGCGGAGAACCTGTTGGAGGTGGTCCGGGAGTTCTGCCGCCTGACCGGCGGCGAGCGCGTCCTGGACCTGTTCTGTGGCGTGGGTACGTTCGCCCTCAGCCTGGCCGCCTACGCCGGTGAGGTAGTGGGCGTGGAGTTCTCCCCCTGGGCCGCGGCGGACGCCCAGGCCAACGGCGAGGACGTCCCCAACTTCGTCGTCCATGAGGGCGAAGCCGCCGAGGTGCTGCCCAGCCTAGAGGGGCGTTTTGAGGTGGTGGTGGTGGACCCGCCGCGCAGCGGCCTGGGAGCGGAGCTGGTGAGTGCCATCGCGGCGCTGGGGCCCGAGCGACTGGTATACGTGTCGTGTGATCCGGCTACCCTGGCGCGGGACATAGTCTACCTGGCCCAGGCTGGCTACCAGGTCGAGAGCATGCTGGCGGTTGACATGTTCCCCCAGACGGCCCACGTGGAGACGGTGGCACTGTTTGGCGAGGTGGCGGGCTGAGAGGAGGCGCGCTTGCCCATCATCACCACCCACGACATCACCCTGTACGGTGAGACCGACAGATACCGCATCATCCTGCGTCCCTTGTGCGACGCCTACCTGCCGCTTCTCTACAAGTGGAACGCTGACCCGGAGGTGCTCTACTGGACGGAAGGAGGCGAGGACATCGAGCGCTCCTATGACCAGGATACCGTTCATGAGATCTACGGCGGCGTGTCTCGGCAGGGGCACTGCTTTCTGGTGGAGGTCGATGGCGCACCGGTCGGCGAGTGCTGGCTCCAGCGGATGAACCTGGAGAAGGTCTCGTCCATGTATCCGGGGCTGGATGTGCGACGCATAGATATGGCGATAGGGGAGAAGGAATGCTGGGGACGGGGCATCGGCACGGCCTTCGTCGGCATGCTGGTTGAGTTCGCCTTCACGGTAGAGAACGTGGACGTCCTCCACTGCTTCGCGGAAGACTACAACGTGAGGAGCCAGCGGGTCTGGCTGAAGAACGGCTTTCGCCTGGTGAAGACGGAGGAGCTGCCCCAGCCACAGAAAGGCAAGCTCCAGTATCACTTCGCCCTGACCAGGGCCGAGTTCAACAAGAGCCGAGTGTCGTCGCCCCAGGGCACGGCGTCGTGTGGCTCCCGCTAGTGACACCACATCCCGGTCAGCCGCCCGGCGGCGGCGCCATGATTCGCTGCATCATGGAGGGAACGACCTCGTGAGCGCCTGCGCTGACTGCGGCTCGGATCTTGGCAGACACCATAGCCTGGTGGCAGCCGACGTCCCGGCAATGGCCAACGGCTCCAGGATCATAGAGCCCACCTGTTCGCACTGCGGAACACTGATTCCGGTCGGTGCTGTCTCCGGAGGCATAGACCCTGCACGCAGGGTGATCCTCATCAGTGGTCCGGTGGGGGCGGGGAAGTCGGCCGTGGGGCAGTACATTGAGCGCCACTACGGCTACGTCTTCATAGATGGAGACGCCATCAGCAAGAGGCTGAACTACAGAGCACGGCAGGATCCCGCGCTGAAGGCCGACGAGTGCCTGTACCACAAGGAGACCATGAGGACGATGATGGTCGTGCTAGGGCTGGGCTACGACGTCGTCGTGGGATATGTCTTGGGCTCAGACGAGGTGCAGGCCTACGTAGGCAGGCTAGCGGAGTATGGCATCCGCCCTCTCGTCCGGGTGCTCTTGCCCAGCCGAGAGACCTGCATCACAAGGGACATTGAGCGGCCGTGCTGGACGGCCGGGACAGACTTCGTGGACAGGTGGTACGCACAGCAGAGGGCCCTAAAGGACCTTAGTCTGCTCGCCTGCATAGACACGTCCTTGGAGACGGTGGAGGAGACGGTGGCCCTACACTTCAGGCCGCACATCGGGGGACCGACGCCGGTGACCGGTGGCCCTAGTGCGGCGACATCGGCTCGGCTCAGGCGAGCCTGACTTGGGAGGCAAGAGTGGTGCAGACTGGTGACGTCGTCCGGCGGCTGATCGCCGCCGCCAGGAGCGTACAAGGGAGCTTCGAGCTGTCGCCCGGCGACGGCTTCAGCGCCGGAGGGGTGGGCGCCGCCATCCTCACCGCCGATGGCAACGTCTATACCGGCATATGCATTGATGTCGCCTGTGGCATCGGCTTCTGCGCCGAGCACTCCGCCATCGCCGAGATGCTCAAGCACCGGGAGACGCGGATAGCGGCCGTGGTGGCCGTGGGCGACAGCGAGATACTGCCTCCTTGCGGGCGGTGCCGCGAGTTCATGATGCAGATAGACCGCAGCAACATCGAAGCTGACGTCATCCTCTCCGAGAAGCAGACCGTCAAGCTGAGGGACTTGCTGCCCTTCTACTGGAACGAGTAGTGACGAGTGACGAGTGATACGTGACTCGTGATGAGTGGGGGTATGACAAGGTTCACCTATCATGAGTCACGGGTCACGTATCACGTATCACCAGTCACTCGCTGGAGCAGTTGACATGCCCGGCCTGAGAATCCTCATGATCGCGCCCACTTCCTTCTTCTCCGATACCGGCTGCCACGTGCGCATTCTGGAGGAGGCCAGGGCGCTGGGGGTGCGCGGCCACGAAGTCTCCGTCTGCACCTACCGCAAAGGCAGAGATCCGGGAGGCTTCCCCGTCTATCGCACCCTCCCCCTACCCTGGCGCCAGCACTACGAGGTGGGCTCTTCCCGACACAAGTTCGCCTACGACGCCCTGCTCGTCCTGACCGTCCTGGAGCGGGCGCTTCGACACCGTCCCGACGTCATTCATGCTCACATGCACGAGGGGGCCCTCATCGGCTCCGTGATCGGTCGCCTGCTCCACATCCCGGTGGTGTTCGACTTCCAGGGCAGCGCCTCCAGCGAGATGGTGGATCACCACTTCCTGAACCCCAGGGGTCCCTGGTACCGCCCCATGGTACGCCTGGAGCGTCTGATAGACCACCTGCCCCAGGCCCTGGTGACCAGCACCCACAACGCTGCTCGCCTGCTGGTGGAGGATTTCGCCTGCGACCCCGGCCACATCACCGTGGTTCAGGATCGGGTGAACTCCCGCACCTTCCACCCTGACGTGCTCACCCCCGAGGAACGCCGATCACTGCGGGAGAGCCTGAGCATCCCTGGCGACTCGCTGCTGGTGGTGTACCTAGGGCTCCTGGCCGAACATCAGGGCACCAGCCTGTTGCTCCGCGCCGCCACTCGCGTGGTAGCCGAGGTGCCCCGAGCCCATTTCCTCATCATGGGCTACCCCGGGGTCAACGAGTACCGGGCCTACGCCCACAGCCTGGGCCTGGCCGGGCGGGTGGTGTTCACCGGGCAACTGCCCTACGACCGAGCCCCTCACCACCTGGCCCTGGGGGACCTGGCGGTGGCGCCCAAAGTGTCGGCCACTGAGGGAGCGGGCAAACTGCTCAACTACATGGCCATGGCCCTGCCTGTCGTCGCCTTCGACGGCCCGGTGAACCGGGAGTACCTGGGGGAGCTGGGCATCTACCCCGACGCCGTGGACGAGGCCGCCCTTTCCTCCACTCTCATACGTGTTTTGGGGGACCTGGAAGGAGCTCGATCCCTCGGGCAAGCGCTGCGCCAACGCGCCCTGGAGCGCTTCACCTGGGAGGAGGGAGCGGCTGCCATCGAGGCCGTCTACGAGCGGGTGCTCAGTCCGCAGGGAAGGGGCAGGCGGCTTCGGCGCAGCCGCCCCCAGGTCGAGCAGGGCTGATGCCCTTCCCTGGCCAGCGAAGGCAGCGGGCGCCTAGTGAGAGCACCGTGGGCCTGGAAGCCCTATCCGAGCCCGAGCGCGCCAGGCTGCTTCACCCTCTGCTGGAGAGGCTATCGCGCGGGGAGTCGGCGCCGGGCTGGGAAATCGCCCGCATAACGGGCGGGGCCAACAACCTGCTCTATCGGGCCACTGGGCCCCTGGGCGACCTGGCGGTGAAGTTCACCCTGGCTGACCCCAGGGATCGGGCGGGGCGGGAGTACACCGCTCTGCTGGCCCTGCACCGGTCCGGACTGCGAGTTGCCCCTGTTCCGCTCCTGCTGGACCGATCCTCCTACTCGCTGCCTGTGGTGGTGCAGACCTGGCTGGAAGGGGAGGTGAGCAAGGAGCCGCCGGCCGACGATGGGGAGTGGACTCTGCTCCTGAAGCACCTGGCGGCCGTGCATAGCCTCTCGCCCGCGGACACGGACGTGGAGATTCGTCCGGCCCACGTGACCGCCCCCAGCGCCGAGGCAGCCGTGCGCCTGGTGCGGGAGCAGGCCGAGCGGATACCCGAGGCCGATCGGCCCGCGCTCCTGAGCGGCATTTTGGACCGCCTAGAAGCTCGAGACCTTCCTCGGTGGCCGACCCCGGAGCCGCGGCTCTGCCGAGCGGATGCCAACATCACCAACTTCATCCGGCGGCCAGGCGGATGGTGCTCGGTGGACTGGGAGAACAGCGGCTGGGGTGACCCCGCCTTCGAGATCGCTGACCTGATCACCCACCCAGCTTACCTGGGCGTGCCGTGCCAGCGCTGGCAGTGGGTCGCCCACACATACTGCGAGCTGGCCGGCGATGGCGATAAGCTGGTCCGCATCTGGGCTTACTACGGCATCCTGCTTTGCTTCTGGGTGGCACGGCTGGCCCGTTACCTGTACGAGGTGCCTCGGGGCCTGGACCCTCGGCTGGTGGAGCTGCCTGCCAACTGGGAGCGGGATCGGCTGCGCAAGTACCGCCACTATCGGCGGCTGGCGGCACAGTGGCTGGACGTAGGGGCGGACCACTGCGTCCGCCCGGGGCAGGCGCGGTGACCTGCCTCGGCGCGGCGACGGGGCGGTGGCAGGCAACGGGCGGCCCGGGCGGCTCTGTCTAGGAGGCAACAGTGCCCATCCAATGGCTCATGGAATACTGGGAGGCCAAGGCCGACAGCGTACTGCCCTTCTTGCAGGGCAGGCCGGTGGGAATGGAGCTCAAGTTCGAGAAGCGGGTCATCTTCCGCCGTCGGCAGAAGGGAGGCGACTTCATTGCTGTCGAGACTCACAGCGATGTCATGTACTGGGCCCGACAGCACTGCTACTCCTTCCATCCTCACCTAGAAGACGGCTTCCTCTACTTCATCCTGGACATCGATCGCCGGGACGTGGAGGTCCCCCTCGCCCTGGCGGGCGCCGCCGCCGCCGAGTTGGCGTCGCTGCTCGACGAACTCGGGGTAGAGTACTCCCTCAAGTTCTCCGGCCGTCGCGGCTTCCACTTCTACTGGGCCTTCGATCAGGAGCAGGCACGGGAGGCGGGAGGGGGCGAGCCCTGGCCCTTCGAGCGTCGGGTGATCGTCTTCCTGCGCGACCGGTTGGAGGAGCGACTGCAGGCGGGGCAGTGGCGCGGCGAGTTCTACCGCTACTTGTCCCCCGATGACCCCATCACCCTCACCAACTCGGCCGACCCGGAGCACGCACGGTCTTTGCTGCTGGACGAGAACATCGTGCATCACAACGGCTCGCTCCGGTCGCCCTGGTCGGTGCACCCGGAGAGTGGGCTGGTGTCGCTACCGCTGCAGCGGGACGAACTGGAAGGCTTCCAGGCGCAGGACGCCACCCCCGAGAAAGCCCTGGAGCGCTCCGGCCCTACCGAAGTGCCCCGGAACTCCGTGAGCAGTCTCCTGGCGCTGCTGAGGTAGAGACGCGGGGACGCGGAGACACGGAGACGGGGAGAGGGGGAGACGGGGAGACGCGGAGACAGGGAGAGGGGGGATAGGGAGACGCGGAGACGCGGAGACAGGGAGACGGGGAGACGCGGAGACGGGGAGAGGGGGAGACGGGGAGACGCGGAGACTGGGAGAGTGCCCCCAGCCAGCTCGTCTCCGTGTCTTCCCGTCACCCCGTCTCCGCGTCTCCGTGTCACCCCCTCTCCGTGTCTTTGTCGCCGCGGCCTGGCTGCGTTATCCTAGCGGCCGTGAGCATTCCCCAACGCTTGGTCGAGCTGTACCACTATCGTGAACTGGTGCGCCAGTTGGTGCTTCGAGATCTGAAGGCGCGCTACAAGAACTCCGTGCTCGGCTTCATGTGGTCTCTGCTCAATCCTCTGGGCATGATGATCGTGTTCGGGATCGTCTTCACCGTCCTCCTCACGGACTACTCCAAGGCCTACTATCCCGTCTACCTGCTCAGTGCCTTGCTGCCCTGGAACTTCCTCGTCGGAGGGCTGACCACGGGCACGGCAAGTGTGCTGAACAACACCCCCCTGGTACGCAAGGTGTACTTCCCCCGCGAGGTGCTGCCCATCGCGGCCGTGCTGGCCCATCTGGTGAACTTCCTCCTGGCTCTCATCCCCCTCTTCTTGCTCATGCTGGTCCTGGGCCTGCCCTTCACCCGCTGGATAGTGCTCTACCTGCCCTGGGTGTTGCTGGCGCAGGTGGCCTTCGTCACCGGTCTGGCTCTCCTGCTTTCGGCCGTCAACGTCTTCTATCGGGACACCCAGATGATACTGGAGGTCCTCACCCTGGCCTGGTTCTTCCTCACTCCCATCTTCTGGCCCATAGACCTGATCCGTGACACCTGGGTGCGGGTGCTGGGCGCCGAACTCAACGCCTACGTGTGGTTGAACCGGCTCAACCCCATGGCCTCATTGGCGGCTGCCTATCGCGATATCCTATACTCCGGCAGCCCTGTGGGGCTAGACTTCTTCTTCCGCACTCTCGTCACCTGTCTGGCCGTGCTCGCCCTGGGGTACTGGGTGTTCGTACGGCTGAGTCCGCGATTCGGCGAGGAGTTGTAGAACTTGGACAGCGAGAGAGACAAGCAACGGCAGCTTCAACCGGCCCCGCCGGAGTACTACCCGCCTCCCTACTACTACTACGAGGATGAGATAGACCTGCACGACTACGTGAACGTGCTGGTGCGATACCGCTGGCTGGTGATCGGGCTGCCCCTCCTGGCCGTGCTGGTGGCTGCTGCCCTGGGGTTCGTGTTTATGGAGCCCAGTTACGAGGCCACGGCCCTGGTGGCCATCATCCGGCCGCGCTACGTCGCCCAGTTCACCACTAGCTTCGAGACTATTCCCTACGATCAGCAACAGCTGCCCCTCAAGGCCTACCCCACCCTGGCGACGAGCAGCGATCTGTTGCAGCAGTTGCTTCCGTTGGTAGCCGATCGCCTGCCGGAGGGGTCGCGGAGCGTGAGGCACCTGAAGGACATGGTCTCAGCCCGAAGCGGCCAGGACGCGAGCCTAATCGAGCTCACGGTCGCTGCCCCAGATCCGGAACTGGCGGCGTACATCGCCAACATCTGGGCCGAGCAGCTGGCCGACAGAATCCAGGAGGTGTACGGCCAGACCGCGCACGAGATCGCTGCCTTCGAGGAGAGGCTAGCGGACGCCGCCGAGCGACGCCAGGCGGCCGAGGACGCGGTCATAGAGTTCCAGTCCCGCAACCCCGGCTCCGTCCTCGAAGCCCAGATCGCGGACCGTAAGTCGGCCCTGAGCTCGTACTTCGGGACGAAGCGTGCCTTGGAGCGGGTCATCCAGGACGCCGGCTCGCTCCGGAGTCGCCTGGCTATGCAGCGGGCCGACACGCCCTCTCGCTTTTCGGACGAGCTGTCGGCCCTGCTGCTCGACATCAACTCCTTGAGCAGCTCGGGCGGGCCATCCCTTCAATTACAGATCCAGGCCACCGACACTGCTGCCGGGACGACCGCTGGGGAGCAGATCACCTTCCTGGACAACCTGGTTACCGTCTTGGAGGCCAAGCGTGTGGAGCTGGATGCCAAAATCGCCTCCGTAGAGCCGGAGCTGCTCTCCCTGCAGCGGCAGCTCGAGCTGGTGCGCAGCGAGGAACAGCGGCTGTCCGAGGAGCGCGAGATCGCCCGCGAGCTCTACCGGTCCATCGCCCTCAAGCTGGAGGAGGCACGCCTCTCCGAGCAGACCAACGGACGCGAGGTGCAGGTGGCAGCCCGGGCCGTACCTCCTCTGCAGCCCTCCTCCCCTCGCAAGATGATGATGCTCGGCGTGGCCGGCTCATTGGGACTGATGCTGGGAGTCTTCGGGGCGTTCGTGGTCAACTTCTTCGCCACCGCCCCCGGGAAGAGCTAGGACCACGGCCAGTTCCTCCCCCATGACCGATCAGCAGCACGCTTGGGGCCGGCCACCAGGAGCCGGCCCTGTTGCGTCTGCGCCGGCGCCGGACGCAGGCTCCGGCGTGGGCCGCGCCGCCGGCACAGTCATGGGCGCCTTTGTCCTCAGTCGGGCCCTGGGCCTGGCCCGAGAGATGGTCATTTCCAGCCGCTTCGGCACCAGCGGCGAGCTGGACGCCTACCTGGCCGCTTTTCGCCTCCCCGACATCATCTTCCAGCTCATGGCCGGCGGAGCGCTGGCCTCGGCCTTCATCCCCACTTTCGCTGGCTTGCTGGCGAATAACGAGGAACAGGCGGGCTGGCGGCTGGCTTCTAGCATCATCAACATTCTCGTTCTCGGCCTGGGGTTGGTGTCTCTGATATGTATGGCCCTGGCCGGTCCCCTAACGCGACACGTGGTCGCAGTAGGATTCGACCCCGAACGCCAGGCGCTCACGGCCCAGCTCATGCGCATCATGCTCACGGCCCCGGTGGTCTTCTCCGTGAGCGGCGTCTTCATGGGGATACTGAACTCGTACGGCCGCTTCTTGGCGCCGGCGTTGGCTCCTTCAGCTTACAACCTGGCCATCATTCTGGGTGCCGTCCTGCTAACGCCCGAACTGGGGGTGTATGGGCTGGCCTTTGGGGTCGCCGTCGGCGCAGTCTGTCACTACATCATTCAATTGCCCCAGGTGCTGCTCCTGCTCCCCGAGCACCTGCGGCCAGGCCCTATCGAGCACGGGCCGCTGGGGCTGGCCTCCCCGCACCTGCGGGAGGTGGTGCGCCTCATGCTGCCCCGGAGCGTGGGGCTGGCGGCCATCCAGGTCAACTTCCTGGTAAACACCATCCTGGCCTCCACGCTGGCCCCGGGTAGCCTGGCCACCCTGAACTACGCCTGGATCCTGATGCTCCTGCCCCAGGGCGTGTTTGCCCAGGGCGTCGCTACTGCCGTCTTCCCCACCTTCTCGGCCCTGGCTGCTCGGGGCAGATGGAGCGACCTCGGCGATCTCTTCCTGCGCGCCACCCGCTGGGTGCTCTTCCTTTCTGTGCCAGCCGGCTTGGGGCTGATCCTAATCGGGGAACCTATCGTGAGCCTCGTCCTGGGCCGGGGCGCCTTCGGCGCTCAATCCACAGCGGCGGTAGCAGCCGTCCTGGCCTTCTACGCCCTGGGGCTCTGGGCCCACAGTGTCCTGGAGGTCATCACTCGGGCCTTCTACGCCACCCACGACACCCGTACCCCGGTCGGCGTCGGCGTGGCGGCCATGGCGCTCAACGTGCTCCTGAGCCTGCTGCTGATGGGCCCGCTGCGGGAGAGAGGACTGGCTCTGGCCAACACCCTCGCCGTCTCTGGGGAAGTGGTGGTCCTGTGGGCGATCCTCAGCCGGCGCATACCGGACGCTGCTCCTACAGCCCTGGCCGAGCCCACCCTGAGGATGGTGGCTGCCGGACTGATTATGGCCGCGGGACTGCTAGCCCTGGGAAGCCTGGTTCGCCTGTCTCCGTCGGTCTTGGGTATCGTCGGGATGGTAAGCGGAGCAGTGGCGTACGGTGCCGCGGCCCTGGCGCTGAGGGTGCCCGAAGCCCGCCTAGTCGCCGATCGGGCCCGAGCCATCTTAGTTCGCGAGCGGAGCTGAAGCCTGCCCTCAGACGGGGACGCTGAGGTGGATGCTGGTACCCTGGCCGGGCTTGGAACTGAGGGTAAGCTGGCCGCCGATGGCCTCGGCGCGCTCCCTCATGTTGAGCAGGCCCAGGCTGCCGCGGGTGGCGTAGCTCGCCTCCACCGCCTTAACGTCGAAGCCGACGCCGTCGTCGTGCACCTCGACGCCCAGCCAGCCCTCCTCGAAGCTAAGCCGGATCACGGCTCCCTCGGCACCGCTGTGCTTGCGCGAGTTTCCGATGGCTTCCTGCACGATGGCGAAGATGGCTCTCTCCGAGTTCTGCCGCAGCCGGCGGCTCTCGCCCTTCACGCTGAGACGGACGTCGAAGCCCTCCTCTCGCTGTCGGCGGGCGTATTCCTCTATGGCTGCCACCAACCCCCGCGCCTCCAGAATCACCGGGCGCAGGTCGAAGAGCATGGTCCGCACTTCGCGCAGGGTGCGCTCCATCAACGGCTCCAGGGCGGAGAGCTCTCCCCGAGCCTCGGCCCGGCCCTGGTCCAGCAGTCGCAGGCCGAGGCGTAGCCTCATGATGAGGGAGGCAAGCAGCTGAGCCGGGCCGTCGTGCAGGTCTCGTGCCAACTGGTTGCGCACCTCCTGCTCCACCGCCAGAATACGGTCCCGCTCCTCGGCCAGTTCCGAGTATAGGCGAGCGTTCTCGATGGATATGGCGGCCTGGCTGGCCACCGCCAGGAGCAGCGAGACGTCGTCATCGCCGAAGGCACGGCCATTCTCTTTGTTGAGGACCTCGAGCGCTCCCACCATCTTCCCTTTGGCGGCCATGGGCACACAGGCGAGGGAGAGGGTGGGGAAGCCCAGCTGTGTGCTCACCTCGGGGTAGAAACGGGGGTCGGCAGCGGGGTCATTCACCACCAGGGGCTCGCCATGAGTAACCACCCACCCAGCCACGCCGGCGGTGGCGGGCATGCGCTGGCCCAGCAGGCTGGCGCCGGCTCCTCCAATTACCACGGCGAACTCCAGCTCCCCGCTCTCGTGGTCGAGAAGAAGGAGCGAGCCCGCCGCTGCTCCCACCACAGCCACTGCTGCCGAGAGCACCTCAGAAAGCAGCGCCTCGAGCTGCAACTCGGACGTGACCCGTTGGGCCACGGCCCGTAGTGTCTCCAGCGCCTCAATTCTAGCTTGAGCCAACGCCAGACGTGCGCGGAGAGTCTCTATCTCCTCGATCCGCGCCTCCTCTTGGGCCAAACTCGCCTCCCCGCGCTCTTCCCTCTCTTCACAGCGAAAGGGGCCTAACGTCAAGCAGCCTCCGCCATGGCACTGATCAGTCTAGCGGAGCCGCGCCACTGCCGCCAGTCCACATAAGTGAGATGGGGGCGTTTGTTACGCCCCAGGGTGCGTGCTAGAATCGCGGCAGCCTGCACTGCCGGAGAGCTCATGGCGGACGCGCTCAGGGTCGTCGGTCGCTCGTTTCGCGATTGGTGGGACGAGATGTTTCTGATGGTGGGAGTCAACCTCGTCTGGGGCCTTCTGGCCATCGCCGTGGTGACTCTCTTTCCTGCCTCCATGGGGGCGTATTATCTCACTCACCAGAAGGCTCACGGTCGGCGGGTGGAGTTCGAGTACTTCTGGCAAGGCTTCCGGCAGTATTTCGGTAAGTCCTGGGTCCTGGGCGGCATCAACGTGGTGGTCACCGTGCTGTTGTTGTTCAACATCTGGTTCTACTCTCAGATGCCCAACCTGCTCGCGTACCTCACTATCGTTTGGATCTACATCCTATTGGTTTGGGCGGGGGTGCTTATCTACGTGTTCCCTCTGGCGCTGGAACAGGAGGACAAGAGCGTCAAGCTCATCTATCGCAACGCCGCCTTGCTGGCGGCCAGCCGGCCGCTGTTCACCCTGGTGGTGGCCATCCTCAGCTTGGTCCTCCTGGTGGCGAGCGTCGGCATCCCGCCCCTGCTTCTACTGGTGTATATCCCTCTCTCCGCCCTGATCGGCAACCACGCCATGATCAGCTCCCTGGAGTACGTCGACCGCCGCCGGGCCGACCTGGCCAGAGGCCGTAGCAACCAGAAGAAGAACGAGCCGCCACAGTGAGGTTCCTCTGCTCCTTGGCCGGGGCATCATCCGGGCCATGGACCTCCCGGTGCCAAGCCCTCCGCTGTAGCCATGGTAGCACCGGGACGATCGGATGCATAGGGGAAAGAGGTCAGGGGTGGTGGCTGCCTGGCGGCGCAGTACCCCCTCAAGATCGGGCGGCGAGTGGCTGGGACGTGAGGCCGCCTGCATCAGTGGCAGGGGGGGCCTGACGGCCCCCCGGTGAGATGACGACGAGGGTGTGAGAGCTGTCTATCCGGAGCGGGCCAGCATCCGCTCCACCTCTTCCTGAGCCACCGATTCGTCCAGCTTGCGGAAGAGCGGGCGGATCTGGCCTAGCTTCTGCCCGACGGGCACTCCCACTGGCTTCCAGCCATCGTCTTGCGCTGCCGGCGGTTCGTAACGCAAGGCCGAGTGGGTGCGCACTTCCTCCTGCAACTCCTCGATGTACTGCCTTCCGAGAAGGTTGCCCTCGAGCCCCAGCATCTCATGCAGGGCCTGGGAGGAGAAGGGCAGGTAGGGGTACAACAGCGTCTTCAGGTTGTTGATCACTTGGATCATCACGTAGATCGAGGTGGCCGCCGCCTCCCTGTCCTCCCGGATCTGAAACCAGGGAGCCTTGGCGTCCAGGTAGCGGTTCGCTTCCCGCGCCACCTCCATGGCCTCGGCGATGCCGGCACGGAAGTGACAGGCCTCGATCTCCTCGCCTACCACACGGAAGGCAGCCTGGGCCCGCGCCATGAGTGCCCGGTCCTCCGCGGTCAGCTCGCCCGGCTCCGGCACTCGGCCGTCGAAGTTACGGACGGCAAAGGCCAGCACCCGGTTGGCCAGGTTGCCGTAGGTGGCGACCAACTCGTCGTTGTTACGCCGGACGAACTCCTCCCAGGTGAAGTCGCTGTCGCTGCGCTCGGGCATATTGACGGACAGCACGTAGCGTAGCGAGTCGGCATCGTAGCGCTCCAGGAAATCGGGTAGATCTATCATCCAGTTGCGGCTCTTGGAGAGCTGGCGCCCCTGCACCCGCAGGAACTCATTGGCGGGCACATCGTACGGCAAGTTGAGCCCACCGTAGCCGTAGAGCATACCGGGCCAAATGATGGTGTGGAAGACGATGTTATCCTTGCCCATGAAGTAGTAGTGACGGACGGACTGGTCCTGCCACCACTCATGCCAGGCCTCGGGCTTGTCCACCAGGTTTGCCCACTCTACCGTAGCGGAGAGGTAGCCGATGACGGCGTCGAACCACACGTAGATGCGCTTGTCCTCGTACCCCTCCAACGGCACCGGGACGCCCCAGGCGATGTCGCGGGTGATGGGGCGACCCCGAAGCTCCCCGCTCTCCAGCATGGTGCGGGTGAGGTTGATGACGTTACGTCGCCAATGCTCTTTGTCCTGGTTGATCCACTCCAACAGCGGTCCGTTGAGCTTGGCCAGATCGAGAAAGAAGTGATCCGTTTCTCGAGGAATGGGGGTCCCGCCGCAGGCCTTGCAGCGAGGGGCCAGAAGCTCGGTGGCATCCAGGGTACGGCCGCACTCGTCACACTGATCGCCGCGGGCCTCCTCGAAGTGGCAGTAAGGACAGGTCCCCTCTACGTAGCGATCGGCTAGGAACCGGTCACACCTGGCGCAGTATAGACTGACCATAGTGTCCCGGTAGAGATAGCCACGCTCGAGCAGGCGCAGGAACATGTCTTGGGTCACCCGCCAGTGATTCTCGGTGTCGGTCTCGGTGTAGAGATCGAAGGTTATCCCGAGGCCCATGAGGGCGTGAAGATGGCTGGGGTGGTAGCGGTCCACTATCTCGCGAGGGGAGACGCCCTCCTTCTCCGCCTGCACGGTTATGGGGGTGCCGTGGGTGTCGCTGCCAGACACCATGAGTACTTCGTTTCCGCGGAGGCGGTGGTAGCGGGCGAAGATGTCGGGCGGCAGGAGGGAACCTGCTACATGCCCCAGGTGAAGATGGCCGTTGGCATAGGGCCAGGCGACGCAGACCAGAATCCTCTCATTCATCTCGGAAACTCCCTTCCAGCAAGCGCCTAAGGACGACCGAACAGTACTCAGCCTGGAGTCAGGTAAGTAGACGGGGGCAAGCCCCCATATGGCCCTTAGCGGCGGGCAGAAGCCGCCGCGGCGCCGCTGAAAGCGGGAGGCAACCTCCCGATACCGTCAGTCTCCGCTGAGAGGCCATGGTGCAATTATAGCACGCGGGCCCCGGTTGCGGGAATAAGACCTGAGCGCGCTGTGAGGGGCGCGGATCCACGCTGATCCTGAGGGGACGATGCCGAGGCTTCAGCGGTGGTAGGGTTCTGCTCCCGCAGAACCGCCAGCCCGACGGCCAGCACTGCCAACGACACCAGCGACACCCCCAGGCCCAGCATCCAGAGGCTAGGCACGAAGCGCAGCTCCACCCGGTGCTCGCCCTCCGGCACGGGCACGGCCCGCAGGGCGTGATCTGCCACCAGCAGCTGAGTAGGCTGGCCGTCTACCCAGGCCCGCCATCCGGGGTAGTGGACCTCGGAGAGAACCAGCAGCGAGTTGCCGGTTGCTCGCACGAACAGCACCAGACGTTCGGGCTCGTGCGCCTGCCACCGGACCAGGCCGGCGCCCGCCTCCGGAGACAGGGAGAAGGGAGGAGCCTCCTCCAGCAGGGCTGTGCGCCAGGGGTCGAACGCCGGTTCGGTCAATCGCTCCAGGGTCGCCTCCGGCGGGACGATCTCTGCTTGCCCCACCAACCAGGCGCGAGGGTAATCACCCAGCAGCCGATGCACGTAGACGTACGTGGTCTCGTCGCCCACCTGCTCCTGGTAGATGATCTGCGAGGCCAGGGGCAACTCCGGGCGCCAGGTGGCCACGTACCGCACGTCCAGCAGCGGCCACAGACGCTCCCAAGGGACGCTACTCACTAACTCCTGATACCGCGCCAGGCGCAGCGGGCTCGCCCCCCAGATGTCCTCCAGGCCGAACTGGACTCCGTAGTTCCCATCCAGCGCGAACTCGTTGAACGCCCGGAAGATCTCCCTGCCCGCATCGGCCCGCATGGCCGTCGCCGCCCCCGGGGCCTGCTGACGGGCCTGGGGCGGATCAGAGCTGAGGCTGTTCCTCCAACCCACGGTGAAGAGATCGAAGGCGACGATAGCGGCCGCCAGGCCGAGGAACACCGCCTCCGGCCGAGAGGCGGCGACCCACCAGCGGAGAAGGCCCCAGGCCAGAGCCGTCACGAGGGCGGCGAAGATGGCCACCCCCAGCAGCCGGTAGAAGGCGCTATCGGCGGTCCATCCGTCCCGAACCAGGCCCAGGAAGAACGCCACCGCCGCCACTCCCAGCACCCATAGGAGCCCCGCGGCCGCCCGGACGTAGCCGCGGCGCTCCTCGGCCGAAGCACCACCTCGCCCGAGGAGCGCCAGGGCCCCATAGCCGGCCAAAAGACACGCGGGCAGGGAGACCATAAGGGCCACCGGCTCCTGGCTCTGGAAGAGGCGCCAACCCGGCACTAGCAGGTAGAACAGGCTGTGCACGAAGGCCTGATCCCCGAACGATAGCAGCAGGGCCACTAGCGCCACTAGGAACCAGAACCGCACCGGGCGCACCCCGCCTCGAAGGACCAGAGCCGCACCCGCCAGGAGCAGAGGCAGCATCCCCACGTATAGAGGCGAGTAGAGGCTCACGGAGCCGGGGAAGAGCACCTGCACCGTGTCCTGGACCGGCAGCCCGGCTGCCACCTCGTCGTAGCCCCACCGCGTCTGGCTCGACAGCAGCAGGTATTGGGCAGACGGGAGCAGCTGAGCCGCCGCCAGCCCACCTGCCAGGAGCAGGCTGACACCCACGAACGAGGCGCCGGCTCGCGACCATCGTCGCCAGAGGGCATAGCCGCTCACCACGTATGTCACCAGCACCGTGGTCTGAAGGTGTCCCGCCAGGGCAGACAGCGCCAGCGAGGTGCCGCACAACAGGGTCCAGCGGTTCAAGACTCGGGGCCGGCTGACCCCTGCGTGCGCGGCCAGCAGAGCCAGGGGCAGCCAGGCGGCCGACTCCAGAGCTGCCAGTTGCCGGCCAGGGCTGGAGATCAGGTAGCCTCCGAAGGTGAAGGCCAGGGCCACCAGGAAGGCTATCCCCGCGTGCCGGAACAGCCGCCGGCCAAGCAGGAAGGTGAACCCGGCCACCAGGGACAAGTGCAGGACCGCCTCCAGCCCCAGGGCCACATAGGGGTAGCCCAACGGGCCGGCGAGCAGGATCAGGAGCAGCCGGGGGGGATAGAAGGAGGCGGACTGGGGGTCGGCCAGGAAGGGGAAACCGGAGTAGGCCCCTGGCGACCAGAGGGGCAACTCGCCCGCCAGCAGCCTCTGGGCCTGGTAGCGGGCGAAGGCGTAGGACTGGATCGAGAAGTCACCATGCGGGAAGGAGGCCCGGTCAACGGGATTGGGGGTGAACAGACGCCAGTAGAAGAGGAAAGGCAACAGCGCCAGCACCGCCAGAGCGGCTCCGCCGAGCCGCGCACGATCGGCGCTCACCTCGGCGCGATCGAGCTGTACCTCCTCCTCGGCCGTGCCTTCCAGCAACGTGTCGCTCCTATGCTGCCGTGGGGCGCTCACGGCGCCCCGCCCAATCTAGACGCCACCGGCGCTCGGGGCAAGAGCCCTCAGGGTACGTCGACACTGGCGATAGAGCGCGAGCGGACGCAAACCTCCAGTGGAGGTCCGGGTTTACTTGCGCCTATCAACTGGGTAGCGTCCTACCACCCTAGCAAGTCCCCGCCCTCCATAACATAGCGCACCAGGGCAACGGAGTAGCCGGTCTCGTGCCGGATTCCGGGCAGGGAGGCGCCCTCCTGGGCCAGCATCCGCACCCGGTTCTGGATCCGCTCCCAGTGGGAGGAGCGGTCCCGTAGCCTGGCGAAGTCCGTCACTACCCGGAAGGCGCCGGAGGCCACGGCAGCCACCAGCTCCGCCTCGTTGGCGGCCTCTCCCTCGAGCTGTATAGCATAGGACCCCAGGCCGGTGCCGTGGTGCGCGTCGGAGGCCGCCAGTGGACGGGCCGACGGCAGCGCCGTGTCCAGTGCGCCCGCCCGCCTCCGGGCAAAGACAGGCATGTTGAGGCTCATGGCCTCGTAGGCGTCCGGTGGCTCGAGCAAGAACTGGGCCGGAATCGTCCCACCCAACCGGAAGGGGTGGGCCAACACGGAGAGGCCCCCGGCCTCGCGGATGCGGCGGATGGCCTCATCGGGAGGCATGCCCTTCTGCAAGAGGTGCCAGTCCGCCATGCCGACGGCCAGGACGTCCGCCCGTCCGCCGTCGGTGGTGATCTCCATGCCCCGAAAGATGCGCAGACCCGGGTGAGACCGACGTAGTGCGTCCAACTCGGCCTCTTCCCAGGCGAAGTGGTGCTCGGTGATGACTACAGCGTCCAGCCCCGCCGCCTCCGCTGCCTCCATCATCTCGTCGGGGGAGGAGCGAGCACAGGAGGAATGGCGCGTAGTGTGTACGTGTATGTCAACCAGCATAGTCCGATGCTTCCCCGAACTCATCCATCGATCCGCCGCCGACCGCTCCATGGCGGCTCACCTCAGGCCCACCACTGTCTCTGTGGCTGTCATCGGTCAGGCCCCAGAGCAGCTTCCCGACCGAGGCAGGCAGCATGGCTCCCAGCCGCACGCCCTGGGACAGACCCGGTCCCACCGCGAGCATGAATCCTCCCGGCCGAGGTACCGCTCGGGGAAGGGTGCCATCCCCGGGCACGAAGGCATACCCGGGGGGAGCGAGCAAGCGGACACCGGCGCTGCTGCTCTCGGCACTGCCCCCCGGCTCAGGGCCGCGACCGGCCTCTACGCCCGACCAGGCCTCTCCCTCGGGTAGGGCCACTCCCCCTTCAGTCTCCAGAATGGCTCCCCCCGCCAGCACCCGGGGCGATCCTCGGATCTGGGCCGGGTCGAGGGCACCGTGAACCGCCCCCACCTCGCACGTGGAGGCCAGTGCCACCGTCCACAGGCTGAGGTCCACCCGACTGAGAACGCGCCCCAGAGCCGTGTCCAGGCCCCTCAGAGCCGTCAGCCAGGCTCCGGCGAAACGCAGAGCAGCCTCCTCGTCGTAGCCCGGCTGCCGTGGGTCGGCCAAGAGATGCCCCGTCTGCAACGCGAGCAGGCCGTCCAGCGCCACTACTACAGGGCACAGGTTGCAGGTTACAGGGGATAGGTTACAGGTTACAGGGAAAGCGTCACCCGTTGCACGGCTTGGGGAAGAGGGGGGACAGACGCTCCGCATCCCATCCCCTATCCCCTGTACCCTATCCCCTATCCCCTGTAACCTGTCCCCTGTAACCTGTAACCTATCCAGCCAGGCGGTCACGGCCACATCCAGGGAGGATGCCGGCGGGCAGTCCTCGAGCATCACCCCTTCTAGACCCAGGTCCCAGGTTGGGCACGGAGGGGCTATCGCCTCATACTCCCAGGCGAGCATTTCGCGGCCGACCTCGCCGGGAGTGCAGATCACGCCCGGCGCCGAGTCCAGGTGCTCCACCAGGAGCCCTCGCTCCCGCATGAGCGCCACGTTTGGGAGCGCGCCCTCGCCACTGGCCACCAGTAGATCGCTCAGCCCCAGGCCCGGCACCAGGAATAGCACCACCCGGCCGCCGTCGGCCAGCGGGGGCGTGGGCGGCTCCGGTGTCCAGGTCTCTCGCTGCGGAGAGCACGCTGCCAGGGGGAGGAAGGCCAGGGCCAGCAGGACCCGCCTTCGCCCAGGATCAGCCCTCACGGTAGAGGCTGCGGATGAGGTCCAGGAGGGGCCGGTGGATGCGGGGCCCGGCAGCCAGGGTGGCTCCAGTGGCGAAGGTCCACGGTCTCCCTTCGAGGTCGGTCATCAGTCCGCCGGCCTCCTCCAGGATCACCTTCCCTGCCGCCCCATCCCAGGGCATGAGGTGGGCGTGCAGGTAGCAGTCCAGCCGGCCGGCGGCGATGTACGCCAAGGCCAGGGCAGCGGAACCGAGCTCGCGCAGGGTAAGGCAGATGGGAGCCATGTGCCGGCCTACCTCCATCACCTGCGTTCGCTCCGCCGGCACGTAGGAGAGGCCAAGGCTGAAGACGCAGTCATCCAGGGCAGCGGTGTCACGGGTGTGAATGGCCCGACCGTTCACGTAGGCGCCACCGCCCCGCCAGGCCGAGAACATCTCGTCGCGAACCGGGTCGTACACCGCCCCTACCAGGTACTCGTCACCCTCCATCAGGCCCACCGAAACGGCGTAGAAGGGCAGGCCGCGGGAGTAGTTGGTGGTCCCGTCCACCGGATCCACCACCCAACGGAAGCCGTTGCCCTGTTCGGATCGGCCTTCCTCCGATAGAAGACCATGCCCAGGGAAGGCTTCCCGGATCACCCTCACCACTGCCCCCTCGGCGGCCAGGTCCCCATTGGTGACCAGGTCGTGCCTACCCTTGTGGGTGGTTTCCAGAGGGCTGAGGCAGGCGGATTGGGCGGCCCGCCCGCCGGCTAGAGCGGCGGCAACGGCGGTATGGTGAGCGAGATGGAGGAAGGCGGAGCGTTCAGCGGGCGGCGATGCAGTGGTCCTCAATGTCCCCTCCAAGGAAATGCCGGCATCTCCAGGGGCGCCTCTGGCTTACCCTTCCTGCCGAGGAAGAGCGACGCAGCTCTTGTCTCCCTGTGCGGTAGGGGCCGGAGGATGAAGTCATCCCCTGGCGCAATTGATCTCGGAGCCTCACCGGGATATAATCGGGGCTTGTGAGCCCTTACCGTCGCGGAGGTTCGTAGAGATGCCGGTCTATGTCTACAAGTGCGACACATGTGGCGTCGCCTTCGAGCGGAAGCAAGCTGTCACTGAGGGGCCACTCACCGACTGCCCTGAATGCGAGGGGCACGTTCGCCGCGTGTACCAGCCCGTGGGCGTAGTGTTCAAAGGCTCCGGGTTCTACGTCACCGACAACCGCCCCCGCACAGCCACGAGCGGGTCCTCTTCTTCGAACGGCTCGAGTAGCTCAAGCTCCTCTTCCGCTAGCGAGTCATCCGGTTCCAAGTCGTATGGCAGCACCAGCAAGGACGACTGAAGCGACCGGAGTTCGCGACGGAGAGAGCGGGGCCAGAATGGCCCCGCTCTCTCCGTCGTCTAGAGCTGAAAGCGGCCGGTAGAGGGGACCACCTTGTACCCGAAGTCGGTGACGTACTCCTGGAGCTTCTCTGCCAACCTTTCCCAGGCCTCACTGTCCAGCGCGGAGTCCATCTCGTCTTCGCTGTCCGCCTCGGCACCGGTTAGGATCTGTGGCCCTTCACCGTAGACGGTGTACCACGACTCTGTGAGCCGCAGCCCCAATCGGTTGATGCCGGGTGCGAACTCCTTGAGCACGTACTCGAAGTAGTCAGTCTCCTTGCCCGGCTTTATGTTCCACCTCATGAGCAGCTTCGGCACCCTATGTACCTCCAGCAACACAGACCTAACTGGAATGGCTCTCCAGCACCATCACCTGAGTCTCCTCGGGCAGACGCTTGCCGGTGACCGAGTAGGAGTCCAACCGCTCGGGCTCTCTCACCCCCATCTCCTTCAGGAAAGCGTCCACACCCTCCAGGGGAGTCTCCATGCCTGGCAAGGCGTAGTGCATCGGGATCACCACCGACGGCTCAATCAGGCTGATCACCTCGACGGCCTGCCGGGCGTCTATGGTGAACTTGCCCCCCACCGGCACCAGCAACACGTCCACGTCGCCCATCTCCTCGACCTGAGCCTGCGTAGGCACATGGCCCAGATCGCCCAAATGGCAGACAGTGGCGTCATCAAAGTGATAGATGAAGATGGTGTTTTTGCCCCGCTCCGCGCCCGATTGGGCATCGTGCCACATGCCAATGCCAGTGACGAATAGCCCACCGACCTCATACTCGCCTGGACTGTCTATCACGAACGGCTGACCGCGGACGGCTGCCACGTTGCTGTGATCCTGGTGGCCATGGCTCACGGTCACGATATCGGCCGTCAGCCGGGGCAGCTTCAGTCCCGACACCTTCCCGTACGGGTCGGTCACCACGCTGATGCTCCTGTCCCTCAGGCGAAAGCAGGACTGCCCGTACCAGGTAATGTCCATCACGAGCCTCCTAAGGGCCTAGTATAGCGCGGCCGCGAGGATAGCGAAAAGGCGTCACCTGACAGAACACAGGGGCCGCCGATGCTACGGTGATTCACGCCGATCCGATAGAGAGGGCATCAAGAGACCAGCGCAGAACGGCGTGGATCAGCGGCGTCGCTAGGGACGCCGGTGTCGGCTGCGTGCCAATCTCTCGGCAACGTCATCCAGGGTCTCGTAGGGGATGGCCGGGATGTCGTTCAGGTGACAGTACTGGAGCAGCCGCTTCTTGGCGAAGAGGAGGTCGCCGGGCTCGCGGGCAAGCTTGAACGCGTCGGCCATGCAGAAGTCGGTGGTCCCGTCCCCGACGAAGGCGATGCGATAGCCGCGCTGCTTCCATTCTCGCCAGGTGGCCGGCTTGCACCCGGCACAGGGTGGCCTGAAGCGGCGGCACTGGGGGTCGGTGCCGTCCAGGAACCGCAGGACAGGCTTGCCCTCGGGGGTGAAGCTGAGGCTGTTGGCCGTGTAGGGGACGGGGAGCCCCCGCTGGTGCAGGATGCGCTCAATGTAGTAGTCGAAGCCGGCGCTGAGCACGTGGAACTCCCAGCCCAGCTCGTCGGCCAGGCGGATCAGCCGCTGTGTACCGGGCGAGAGGGCAACCGTCTCCAGGAAAGCATCAATCTGCTCTTGCCCAAGGCCCAAGGCCTCGTATTCCCGCTCATAGCACTCCGTGGCGCTGATCTCTCCGCTCAGCCACTGTCGCTCCAGCTCGGCCCAGCGCTCCGGGATGCTCTGCCGGCATAGCGTGTCGGTGACGTCCACCGTGGTGATGGTTCCGTCGAAGTCACACAGAATGACGCCGCGGGTACCAGTGCGGCCAGCCCCACCGCTTTGGAGCCCATCCCTCATACAGCCTCGGCGTCCTTCTCTCGGCGGAACACTATCGCGCCCCTAACCATAGTCATGTCTACCTCCAGGTTTCGGTCCAGCACTACCACGTCGGCGTCCCGGCCGCAGGCCAGGCTGCCCTTGCGGTTGTGGACGCCAATGCTCCTCGCGGGGTTCAGCGTGGCCATCTGCACCGCGTCGGCCAGGGGAATCTCCGCCGCCGCCACCAGGTTACGCAGGGCCCGGTCCATGGTGAGGGTGCTCCCAGCGATGGTGCCATCGTCCAGCCGCACCGCTCCGTCGGCGACGGTGACCCGCCGTCCGTCCCACTCGTGCTCCCCCTCGGGCAAGCCGGCAGCCGACATGGCATCGGTGATCAGGGCCAGCCTGCTCGGCCCCTTGCAGCGCACCAGCAGGTTGACCGCGGCCGGATGCAGGTGCACGTTGTCTACGACCGCCTCAGCCGTGATCTCGTCGCAGGTGAGGACGGCGCCTGCCGTGCCCGGATGGCGATGGTGGAAGCCTTGCATGGCGTTGAAGGTGTGGGTAGCGTGAGTGAGCCCCACGCCTACGGCGGCGATCACCTGGTCGTAGTTGGCGCAGGAATGGCCCACGCTCAGAGTGATCCCCCGGCGGTGCCCCTCGGCGATGAACTCGAGCCCTCCCTCCATCTCGGGCGCCACAGAGATCAGGCGCAGCTCGGGGCACACAGCCAGCCACCGGTCCAGCTCCGCCAAGTCGGGAGGACGGATGCACTCTACTGCCTGAGCCCCGGCGGCAGCCGGGTTGAGAAAGGGCCCCTCCGCCTGGGCCCCCAGGACCTCGGCCCCTTCGCGAGCCCCAACCGACCGGTGCACCACGTCCAGCGACCGTTCAGTTGCCTCAGGGGAGGCAGTGGCGATGGCAGCCAGAAAGGAGGTGGTTCCGTGAGAGGCCTTGAAGGCGGCCACGCGGTGAAGGTCGTCGGGGGTGGTGCCGGGGCGGTTGAAGTCCACTCCAATGGCGCCGTGGCAGTGCAGATCCACAAAGCCAGGCGCGAGGTAGCTATCACTAACGTCAATGACCTCGGCGTGGGTGGGAATGGCCACCAACTGCCGAGGCCCCACTACCACTATCCTGTTCCCTTCCACTAGCACGGCGCCGTCGGGAATCTGACGGCTGGGGGTGAGGACGGTCCCCCCCACCAGGGCGATCATGCCGTGCTCTCTCTCAGCTCCAGCTCTGGGTGCACCAGGTCGCGCAACAGGCGATCGCGGGTTTCGTTGCGCTCGTAGAGGACTGAGCCACGGAGGAGGGAATCGTACAGGGGGTGCCCGGGAATGCCAAGCTCCTCCGTGAGCTCCCCCTCGCTGTAGAGGATGACTAGAATCACGCCATCGCTGAGGCGATCTACCGTCTCCCAGTCGAGCGTGCCATCATCCACGACCAGGACATGCTCCAGATCGTGCGTCATGGAGCCGCCCTTCTCTCCCAGAGGGTCCAGGCTTAGGACCAGGAGCGGTTCGTAGCGCTTCAGCGCTGCCACGAAGTGACGTAGCCGCTTGCTGCGTCTCTCGCCCGGTACGGTATCCGTCCGCAAGGCCAACAGGTTATCTGGGAGCATGGCGCCTCATCCTGGCTCGCTGGTGCGGGAGAGATGGCCGTTGACCGCCTCGAGCAGCGCCTCCTCATCGTCCAGGGGGAGGTGCGGCACTTCGAACAGGTACCAACGCTCGGTATGATATGCGCTTTCGCCAGGTTCCAGCAACACGAGAGAACCCAAGCTCTCCAGCTCCAGCATCTGAGCGTTGGTGTAGCACTCCACGGTGCAGCCATTATCCGGGTAGACGGCAAAGATGTCCACTGCGAATCGCTTGATGAACAAGCGGCCCTGATTGTAGTAGGCGGCCCAGCCGCCGTCGTTGTTCACCCCCACCTTGATCGGCCCCGCGGCGTCGGCTCGCTGGTGCAGAAGGATCAAGTCCCGCCCCAAGACCAGCCGATCGTCCGTCAGGTCGGTGTAGGGCCAGAGGATGAGGCTCCTGTTGGGCAGCAGGTTCTGCGGGTCGCGCTGGGAGGCAGGCTGGAGCAGGGCCGTGCCGCCGGGCGCCATGACCGATAGAGCCCAGGGAGCGGCCTCGATGGGCCAGAGCCCCTCGTTCGTCAGGACATGGTCCACCTCGATAAAGCCCTCGCCCGGCCTGAGGCGCATAGTCTTCTGGATGCCAGTGGGGGGTTCGACCGCCTGGGCGACGGAGACGTAGTCGTCGTCCACCTCAACCGTGCAGGGGTCGTTGTCGGGGTAGTAAGAGCGAGGCATGGCTTCAGGCGAGTGCCACAGGCGGTGGCCGCCATAGAGGCGCCAGTCGCCGTAGGGCGTGGGCTGAGAAACCTCGGGAAGCTCGGCAAACTCGTTAGGACCGCCCACCAGGCCCAGGCGCAGGACCCGCGGCCCTACGTCGGCCGTCACGATGGCCTCCAGCCGTCCGTCCGTCACCCGGTAGTTGGTGGGACGGCCGGCGTACGGCACCACCTCTATCATGGTGTACCTCCCCCCACAGCGAGGTCCTTGGCGCCGCCATTCTAGCAGACATATGTTGACTTGTCACCCGCTCTGGAGTACCAGTTCGCTACCGAATTCGATTCGCCTCAATCATTTCCGGAACAGGCCCACTACCCAGCCTGCGGCGTTCATGGCCAGGCCGAGGCCGGGGGCGTGACGCCTCTGTCGCCCACCCCCGACCCGATGGCGCTCATCGCGGGCCGGGTCGCGCCCGGAGAGTGGACCCGGACGAGAGCCGGCCCCTCCTGTCGCACCGGCCTCTCACCACTCGTAACGGACGGTATACTCGATCACGGATTCGCCGTCGGCGGGAACTTGCACCCTCCACTCCACCTGCTGGGCGTCCAGCTTGGTGTGTTCGGCGGTCTCTCGCACGATCTGCCACTCGCTCCAGCGGAACATGTGCTCCACCACCCGCACCTCGACTGCCTCTTCCTTGTGGTTCCGCAGGGTGATCCGGTAGCTCTCTTCCATGGCCCGGCTGCCCAGCTTCTGGAAGTCCGTTTGCACCCGCTCGCCCACGATGTCGAAGGCATCACCGATGTAGAGCCGCACCTCCTCACCCTTGGGGGTGTGGTCCACCCTGTCCTCGCCCAGGGGCAGAGGGCTGCCATCTACGTCCTCTTGATAGACCCGGATCACTCCTCGGGGCAATTGGGCATCCACACCCTCCTCGCCCGTCTGGAAGGCAAGCATGGTGCGCACCTGTTTGACGCCGGTATCGGCGCCATAGCTGGGGTCACTCACTAAGCCGCCCCAGAAGGCGTACCCAGGAGCCCCATCGTAGACGAAGAACTTCTCTGCCGGGACGCCGGTGGCGGTGACGAACTCCACCTGTTTCTGCTGCCTGTCCCGGATGGTCACCGGGCGCAGCACCTCGTACAGGTGGTATTCGAAGAAGCCCCGCTGCTCCACCTGAGGCGCGGCCGCCGGTGCGGCCAGGGCGTACTCCTCCATCACCAGCCCGCGGTCCATGGCCGCCGGAGTGACGCGGTTGATGTCTCCCGCCACCAGCTTGAGCCTGGCATCGGTGTAGGTGGCGCCGCTGTTGTTGTTCAGCGTCACCCAGCCGTCGAGGTCGAGGCTGGCGCTATCCTGCGCCAGCAGGACCACGTAGTTGGCCTGCCAGCTGATGCCACCGGTCAGGTAAGCTATCTCTACGTCCTGTGTCCCACCTTGGGCCGAGTTCACCAGCCACACCAGCGAGGGACGGGTGATGAGCCCCTCGGGAAGGGCGGGGAAGGTGAAGTCCCGTACGCTGTCCCGTCGGATCACCACCACGCGGTCCTGGTCATCGCGCAGGATGAGGTCACCGGCGCCGCTGAGGAGGGTGCCCTGGTGGACGGTACCGTCCTGGGTGATGACCTCGATGCGCTGGTCTACGTACTTGCTCAGCAGCCGTTCGGGGCCAACCAGGTCGTACTCGAAGTTCTGCTCCAGCACCACCGTTCCCTCGGGGTCGCTGAGGGAGCGGAAGTGCACGCTGGTGGGGTCGAGCTGCTCCGCCACGTCGGTGATGGTGACCGACTGCACCCCTTGCTCAAGGTCGAGGGTCCGGGTGTCCTTCACCAGAGCCACGCCCTGGTTGTAGACGGCGATCTCCGGGCCGGCCGCCTGGTCCCCCGGCTCCTGGGCCACCACTGCCTGAGGCAGAGACCGGTAGCCGGCCGCCCCCGACAGCCCCACGGCCAGCACCAGGAAGATGGTTAGAACCGCTCGTCTGCGCATGCGCTTGCCTCCTCAAAGAGCCCAGACCGCCTCAGGGTCGGCACCGCTTTCTCAATGGCCACGGTCATCGCCCCGGGCGCGTCCTCTGTGAGGTAGACGCAGGCAAGGAGCGTGCGGTTCCAGCCGGCCTGAGGCAGTTTGCTGCAAGTGACGTGCCCGCAAGGCTCGCCAACGGGTGTGGCGCCGGGTTCCGGGTGCTATACTGCGCCGGCACACACCGCCCGGAGGGATGAATGCCCCACGAGCCCGTCACCTACACGTACCGCACCGTGTCCGGCCACCCCCTTCGCGCCGACGTCTTCCGCCCGATTGGGGCCGGCCCCTGCCCGGCTCTGCTGTGGCTCCATGGCGGCGCCCTCATCTTCGGCTCCCGGAAGACGGTCCGGCCCTGGCAGGTGCGCCGCTATCTGGAGGCCGGCTACGCTGTCGTCTGTCCCGACTACCGGCTGGCACCGGAGAGCAAGCTGCCGGAGATCGCCGACGACGTGCTGACGGCTTGGGCCTGGACGCGCGAGGGCGTGCCGGATCTGGATCCGGAACGTCTGGCCGTGATCGGCCATTCGGCCGGCGGCTACCTCGCCCTCCTGTTGGGCACTACCACCCATCCTGCGCCCCGAGCCGTGGTCTCGTTCTACGGCTACGGCGACATCGTAGCTGACTGGTATACCCGACCCGACCCGCACTACCTCACCTTCCCCCGGGTAACGGAGGAGAAGGCGAGGTCGCTGGTGGGGTCGGCCCCTATCTCTGAGGGTCCCCCAGAGCGGTTCGAGTTCTATCTGTACTGCCGCCAGCAGGGGGCGTGGCCACAGGAGGTAGGCGGCCGCGATCCCAAGGCGGATGCGGAGTTCTTCCGTCGCTACTGTCCCTTGAGGAACGTCACCTCCGGGGCTTCGCCCACCCTGCTGCTCCACGGCGACGCCGACACCGACGTTCCCTACGGGCAGTCGTTGGCTATGCACCAGGAGCTGGCCCGCCAGGGGGTGGAGACGGAGATGGTGACGCTGGAGGGCGGCGGGCACGGCTTCGACCGCGACGGGGACGATCCACACACGCTCCGCGCCTTCGACGCCGTCCTGGACTTCCTGGCCGCTCACCTGAGGCCCTGAGCCGGGGCGGCCCCCCAGGGGGCCGGCATGTGCGCTGCCTCGAGCGGCCGTGCCGGACCAAACGCGGCGCCCCACGCATCAACTTGAGTGACGCTCTGGGCCGGCCCCGCCACCCTATGGCAGAAGCCGACGGCACGTCCGAGATAGAGCTCCTGGACGAGGAGGGTCAGCTCACACACAGCCTGCCGTAGCCATCTGCCGTGTGCGGACAGCCCCCCATTTCCGGCCCCCACTCGTTGGCCTGGACTGGAGCCTGCGTCCTACACCGCCGAGAGGTGTGTCGTGGCGAGTGGAGTGAACGCATGCATACGACAGAATCGCTGGTGTCCAGGCTCCGGCAGGGGGCCACCAGGGGATACTGAGCGATCACCGGAGCAGCGCTGTAGCGCCAGTGTCTGCTGATGTACGGAGACGAGGCTAGGCCGGCTCCGCTGGCCGGAGCAGCAACTGGCGCACCTTACGGGCCACCTTGCCGGGACGGGCATACCGATGCCAGTATCGGCGCGCCTCACGTTTCAAGGCGTTGGCCGTAGTGCGCCGCTGGGATTCCGCTAGAGCCCAGACCAGGAACTCGGGGTCCTGGGTCTTGATCTTGGGTCCGGTGGGGTTGCGGGCATAGTCGTCGTGATCCCGGATGAGCATGAGGTCGTTCTCGACGCAGTAGTCATACAGGTGGCTGCCCGGGTGGGGGGTGAAGAAGGCGGGGCTGTAGTAGTCGGGATCTATCTCCTTGAGCATGGAGATGGTCTCCCGGACCTCGTCGGGAGTCTCGGTAGGCAGCCCCAGCATGTAGTTGGCCCAGATAGCGATGCCGTACTTGCGGCAGATGCGCGCCGCCTCCAGGTTCTGGGCCCGGGTGGTGCCCTTGTTGATGAACTCCAGGACCCGGTCGCTGCCGCTCTCGAAACCGATGAAGTAGCCCTTGAGCCCGGCCTGCGCCATGAGGGCCACCGTCTCCTCGTGCTTGACGATGATATCGGCCCGGCTCTGGCAGAAGAAGGGTTGGGTGAAGCCCTCCTCAAGGTAGGCCCGACAAAACTCCCGCACCCAGCGGGGGTTCTCGGTGAGGCAGTCGTCGTGAAACATGAAGGAGTTGAACCGGTAGCGGTCCCGCAGCTCCTTCAGCTCGCCGATCACGTTGGGCACGCTACGACGTCGCACCCGGTTACCGAAGATGAGGCTCTCGCCCGGCTTGCAGAAGGCGCAGCTGTAGATGCAGCCCCGTCCGGCGATGATGGTCACGAAAGGCGGGGGGAGCTCAGGCACGAAGGGTGCCTCGGGCGACTCGATGGCGTAGCCCCAGCGGCGCCACTCGTCCAGGAAGAGGTCGTGGTCGGCGTAGGGGAGGGAATCCAGGTCGGGGTGCTCGCCCGCGATAAGGCGCTCTCGTTTTCGGCCCGCCTCCAGGTCGCGCAGCAGCTGAGGGAAGCTGATCTCACCCTCGCGGATGACCACATGGTCTATCTTGGGGTTGGGGATCACCTCGTCGGTGGCCAGGGTGGGATGGGGGCCGCCTACCACGACGGTGCAGTCGGGCAGGGTCTCTTTGATGAGGTCCACGGCCCGCATGACCGGGTTGAAGTCCACGCTCATCATGGTGAGGCCGCAGACGTCAGGGCGGCGGGAGGACAGCTCGTCGCGGAAGTGATCCCAGTCGCGCAGGGCGCGTAGGTCGAGGAGATCCACCTCGTGGCCCTCGCGCTTGAGGACGGCACTCAGGATGGCCAGCCCGTGGCTGATCCAGCCCGAGTCCATCCCCTGGCCGATGCTGTTGAACCCTTTGCCAGCGATGCCGGCGTAGATCAGGCTGATGTGCATGCTAGGCCGCCTCTTGAGGTGAGAGTCCCTTACGCGCGCTACCGGACGAATGGTATCCCCAGGTCCTTGCAGATCTTCTTGGCCAGCACATCGTCTATCTCTGAGTGTCTGGGAACCGCGGACCGCTTCTGCTGTGCTGGGTTGTGCCACTAGGAGTGGCGCCCACCTTCCCTAAGCAGGCTGCAACCGTGAGAGCGGAGATGCCTGAGCAGGTCGCGGCGCTTCATACCGCGATGCGGTCTTCCTGGTAGTCGTCTCCGGCTGAGGCAATGGCATCTTGCCGGTTGAGTTCCAGCGCCTCTCGCAACGTGACCCGGAGGCTCTCGAGCAGCTCCTCACGAGACCGCTCCTGGCAGTTCACCCCTGGTATCTCAGCGATCCAGCCCATCCACCAGTCGCCGCGGCGCTGTACTATGGCCGTGTACATGTTATCCATTCTACTACCTCCCGGACATCACCTGATACGGCGCTCCACCTTTACGAGGAAGTGGTTGGCTCAGCCTGCTTCCACACTCCGGCCAATCGCTTCAGCTCATCCGCGTACTTGGGCCAGTCGTGCAGTGTGGCCGGGTCGAAGTCGGCGCCATTGGGCCAGACGAGAGTGCGGACCTCTGGGTCTATGGTCACTTGGTCGAAGACTCGCTCATCTCGTAGTGGCCCATACACGGGCCCTGCAAGGACTGATGAAAAGTCAATCACCTGCTTGGCACCATCATCAAAGGCGACACGAAGCGTGTACGCGCCCACCCGCTCCAACTCGGCTACTCGGAGTACTGGATGTCTCACCCCACGTCGTCTTCGACATTGCGCCTTCATTATACATCCAGCCCCCGCAGGTGCCGGTTGGCCCAGCGGATCTGCTCGGTGACGTGTTGCGGGGGCACCTCGTGCCCGTGGTAGGGATACACTGCCATGCGCTTCTCGCCCGCCACGTAGTTGTACGTGGCGTAGATGGATGAGGGCGGGCAGATGAGGTCCACCAGCCCCACCGACATCAACACCGGACAGGTGATGCGATCCGCCAGGTTGAGGTTGTCGAAGTAGGAAAGGGTCCGAAATGCCTGCTCCTCCCGGTCGGGATAAAGACGGAAGTAAGCGCTGAGCTCCAGATAGGGGCCCTGCTGGGCGATCTCCAGGGAGCGGCGGTAGTGGCACAGATAGGGCACGTCCGGCATGGTCAGAGCGAACCGGCCGCTGAGCGCCGTCGCTGCCAGCGCCAGGCCGCCGCCCTGGCTCACGCCCCAGGCTCCCATCCGGCTGGGGTCCACCTCCGGCAGCGATGCCACCAGATCGGCGGCCCGCACGCAGTCCATGTATACCCCTCGGTAGTAGTACCCCTCGGGGTCCGAGATGCCCTTGGTCATCCAGCCGGTGACGTGCCCGCTGTCGTACTGGTTGGCGTCGCAGCTTTCGCCCGACTGGCCGCGTACGTCCAGCGCCAGGACGGCGTAGCCCTGCAGGGCATAGTGGAGGTACTGGTGCGGCTGGCCCTTGTTGCCGCTATAGCCGTGGTAGGCGACGACAGCCGGCAACTTCCCCTCGTTGGCTGCGCCGGCGGGCCGGAGGTACCAACCCACAGAGCGACCACCACGAAAGCCATCGAAGCTGGCGCGGAACACCTCGACTTCAGGAACAGGGTAGCCTTCCATCCGTCGGAACTCGGGGCTCAGGGGCTGGCTCCTGGCCTGGTCCAGAGTATGCTCCCAGAAAGAGTCGAAGTCGGGCTCCTTGGTCTGCGGGGGACGGTATTGCTGCAACTCAGACAGGGGCATATCTACCGGAAGCAAGACACCTCCAAGGCCAGCGGCCGGTGCGGAATGGCTCATTCTGGCACGCACGCATCGCGGCGGCAAGGTAGATGGGCCGCGGAGTAGGGCTTTCTCAGAGTCCTGGGGCAGGCCACCAGAGATGGCTATCGGAGCCAGGCTGGGCGCTATCGGACGCTGCATCGCCTCTGTTCCCTGCCTGCTGGCTGGCCGGTGGTGGTTCCTGGCCCGCGCCAGATGGCAGCT